>DASRNA010000152.1:0-3601 GCA_035647655.1 Clostridia bacterium
GTAAGCTAAATCTCTCTTCTTTTCGATTGATAAATGCTTCATCAACATCAATGCTTAAAAGTGCGTCTGCTAGTTCTTCACGAAGATCTTCTATTTCATATCGAAGAGCTTGAAGGCGCTTGTGGATTTCTTGATGACGACTATAATATTTCATAGAAAAAACTTCATCTTCTAGCCGGTAGAAGCCCTTTAGAACTTCCTCTTCGATAAGCTCTTTGGAATTTTGTAAGCCCTCTAGTATTTCTCGTCCATGCAGGATCTCATCAAAGTTTTCTTCTAGCTCTGTGTCTTCTTCCAAATCAATATGAAGAATTTCAAGTTCATTTAGTTGATGTTTTAGGCTTTCTTTTTCCAGCTCACTTAAATCCCTTAGCTCACTAAGGCGATTTTGGATCAAGCCTTCTTCCTTTTTATACTCTTTTATTTCTTGAAGGATGGGCTGGATTTCGTCTTTTCCATAGGTAAAAAGAAGCCGCTGTTGATTGTGACGATGAAGTAGTAGTGAATCATCTCTTTGGCCATAAAAATCAATTTTATGATCAAAAATAGATCTCACAATCTGGAGATTAATAATTTCACCATTTAAACGCGAAATACTTCTACCAGAAGGGAAAACTTCTCGACTAAGGGCTAGTATTTCGCTATCATCTTCATAAATGAGTTCGAAATAGGTTTTTTCTTCTGGATTACGAAGGTCTTCTTTTGTTACGCTTTGGCCAAGAAGGATACGTAAGCCTTCTAAAAGTACAGATTTACCAGAACCAGTTTCTCCGGTAATTACACTAAATCCCGATGAAAACTCCAAATGCAAATCATCAAGAAGAAGATAATTTCGCATACTGAATTCTTTAAGCATAAAATGACCTTTCTTGGTATTATTTTAAAATGTGTCTTCTAAGCGATTCTTTATCTAGGCCTTGAGTTTTGCGTAGTTGTTCAGGACTGCCTTGAGCAAGGAATCCATCCTCAAGGGTAAGGGCTTCTAGCTCAAATAGAGCTCCGAGTTTTTGCGCTAAACTTCCAGTATAAATATTTTCTTCTACTACAATCACTCGCTTGTAATTTTTAAACAAGTCATCTAGTTTTTCTATATCCAGAGGAAGGATTATCCTATGATTATATAGATCAAAGGGGATTTCTTCTTGCAGAGAGAGTAAACTTTCCATCATAGAACCATAGCTGACAACTAAAAGCTCACTCTTTTTGCTGTAGAGTTGGTTTTCTCTTATAGGACCAGTCTTATCTTTAAGCTTTGGGCAATTTCCTCTAGGATATTTAATGGCTAAGGGAGTGGAAAAACTTACACTTTCTTCCAACATGGCCTCAAGCTCCCCCTTGTCCATGGGTGCCCAGAGATGAATATCAGGGACAATACTTAAAAATGAAGTATCATAAATTCCTTGATGGGTTTCACCATCGGCTCCGACAATTCCACTTCGATCAATACAAAGGACTATGGGTGCTTGATGAAGGGCCATATCATGAATGAGCTGATCAAAGCCTCTTTGTAGAAATGTTGAGTAGATGGCTACATAGGGCTTGAGTCCCGCTAAAGCCATAGCTGTGGCCATAGTTATAGCAGATTCCTCGGCAATGCCTACATCGATTAGGCGACTAGGCATTTGATCTTGGAAGGACCTAAGTCCTGTACCATCAACCATGGCCGCAGTAATGGCAAAAATTTTCTCATCTTTTTTTGCTAATTCTAAGAGTTTTTGTCCAAAGACAGCACTAAAGTCAGTTTTTTCTTTTTCAACAATAGCTAGCTTTGAATCAAAAGGCCCTACTCCATGGTAAAGATTTGGATTCTCCTCAGCAAAGGGATAGCCCTTGCCTTTTTTAGTCAGCACATGAAGCACAGTGGGCCCATGATAATCTTTGAGGGTTTCTATGGCTTCAATAAGCTCTTCAAGATTGTGGCCGTCAATAGGACCATAATAGCGTAAACCCATTTCTTCAAAAAGGGTGGATTTCATAACAAGGCGCCGTAGGTTTTTCTTTATAGAAGCCAGGCCTTTTTGCATGGTGGGATTAAGCTGGGGAGCAATTTTATTTTTAACAGCAAAGTAGCGAGGATTATTTCGTATCTGGTTTAGCTGCCGAGAAATAATCCCTACATTTTCACCAATGCTCATTTCATTATCATTTAGGATAATCATGGACCGCTCACCACGGTCTCCTAGGATATTCATTGCTTCAAATGCCATGCCTCCACCTAGGGCACCATCCCCTATAACAGCGACATGATAATTGTCTTTGTTTTGTGCCTTATCGGCAATTAAAAACCCTAACATGGCAGAAAGGGATGTGGTTGCATGACCAGCTCCAAAACAATCATAGGTGCTTTCATTGCATTTTAGAAATCCACTAATACCCTGGAATTGACGAATAGTTTTAAGTTCATCTCTTCTACCGGTAATTATTTTGTGGGTATAGGTTTGGTGGCCTACATCCCAGATAATACGATCTTCTGGGGCTGAAAAAACTTTATGAAGAGCTAGGGTCAATTCAACAGTTCCAAGATTGGAGGAAAGATGTCCACCGGTTTTTTCCAGCGTTGAAATAATCATATTTCTAATTTGAACAGCTAGTAGCTCAAGCTCCAAAAGAGAAAGATCTTTAAGTTCTTCAGGGGAGTTAATTTTCGAAAGTATCATTAGTATTTCCTTTCCAAAAGAGTATGATAAAATCCAAGAAGTTTTTCCTCTGAACTAAGCAGTGCCAGCTCTTCTAAAATTTCTACTTGGAGTTTTTTATAATCTGCTTGGGCTTTATCATAACCGTGGAACTGGACATAGGAGTTCTTTTTATCTATTTGATCCTTACCAGGAGTTTTACCCAAAATTGCTGCCGTGGAATCGACATCAAGCAAATCGTCTTTTATTTGAAAAGCAAGGCCTAACTTCATTCCTAGTTTTTTCCAACGATTTACTTCTTCTTGGCCTCTTTTAGCCCGAAGAGCTGCTGCTTCAATAGGAAGGGCTATTAGTTTTCCTGTTTTATTCAGTAGCATTTCTTTTATAAGTTCTTCTTCCATGGTGCGACCTTGGTAACTAAGATCAAGCATCTGACCGTAGATCATACCCTGGTCTCCTGCAGCCCTAGCAAGCTTTTGAGCTAGTAGTAAAAAATCAGGATCCTTCAGGGCCAAATCAAAACATATCTCATAGGCAAGATTAAGGAGCCCATCTCCCGCTAAGATAGCCAGGGCTTCACCGTATGCAATATGATTTGTTGGTTTACCTCGACGTAGAGTATCATTATCCATAGCCGGTAGATCATCATGAATCAGAGAATAAGCGTGTATCATCTCAATGGCGGCACTAAAGCTATAATCTTCTTCTAAGGGAGCCTTAAATGCCCTTAGATGATAAAGGTATAGTTGTCCTCGAACACGTTTTCCTCCACCTAAAAGAGAGTAGGCCATGGCTTCTTGTAGTTTGCTATTTTTATCTCTAAAGAGAAGATTTGATAGGCTCTTTTCAATTTTCTTGGTGTAGGCCATTAAACTCTTCCTCAATTTTTTTATAATATTTTTGCAATTCTTTGTAAATTTCTACGGCTTCTTTATATAAATCAAGAGCTTTATCTAAGGCCATAG
>DASRNA010000153.1:0-6400 GCA_035647655.1 Clostridia bacterium
GTTTTACCCGATCCATTTTCCCCAATAAAGCCTGTTATGATTCCTTCTTTTATCTCTAAATCCATCTTCTTTATTTCAAAGCCACTTTTATATTGTTTTGAAAGGTTTCTTATCTCAATGGCATTTAACATTTCTATTCACCTCTGTAAGCAAGATCAAATATCTCTAGGATCTCTTCCTTATCTATTTCATGTCTTTTTGATATATCAACAATCTTGAAGATATAGTCTTCAATTTCTTTTTGTTTCATTTCTTTTGCCAGTTCACTGCTTTTTAAGGAGATATAGCTTCCCTTGCCTTGATGAGTTACAAGATAGCCTTCTTTTTCTAATTCATCATAGGCTCTTTTTACCGTCATAATACTTATGCGTATATCCTTGGCTAAAGATCTTATTGATGTTAGTTTTTCTCCTTCTTTTAAGTCGTCACTTAAAATTTGAGAAATTATGCTGTCCTTAATTTGCTCATAAATTGGAATACTACTGGAATTACTAATTAGTATTTTCACTGCTTCACCTCACTGTTATATGTAATATATAACAGTGAGTAACAGTTGTCAAGAAGAAAATAATACGTCTAAAGTCCTTTTTTATCCTCTTTATTCTAATAAAAAATATAGGCTCCCAGCCTATATTAAAGGTCTATCCTAATATTTTTTAACCCATAAAAAACCAAAGTAGCTCCTTAGCAAGCAAGGCTCTTTGGCCCCTTTTTTTCTCCTATAAAGACAAGACCCCTATTATAGATCCAACCATAGTATTGCTAAACATATCCCTCAGCGGAATAATAAACAAGATACCAACTATGCTAATAAAAAAAAGGTTTTTAGCTCCATATTAGAAGCTTCTAAAAACTCCCCTAACTAGGAAGCCTAGGGGAGGATAAAAGCTTGAACCGGATGAAAATTTTACCTTTTTCCTATAGACTGTATGCTCATTAGACTCCTAGCTACCTGTACTGCTTTATACATCAATAAATCCAGGATAACTTTGCCAGGAAGGAAGATCCCAAGACCAATAGCCCACCCATTCCAGCGTTTCTTCATACTGGGGATGGTTAGGATCCATCATGATTTTACGAAATTCTAAAAAGCCCCCAAGGCCCCCTACATCCTCTGGTGGGGACTGGCCCCTTGCTTCTAGCAAGTAGGGTGATTCCTTGTCATAGTCCTCTAGGACTCTTACCAGTTGAATCTTGTGTGACCAACAGTCCCCCATGTCATAGGTATAAAGGATACGCTTACTTTCAGGTAAAAAATCCGATAAGACTAGACCCTTCATTAAAACTGCATCTTCGTTATATTCTAAATCTTCCTCATAAGGAACAATTAAGGTAGCGGCCTCAGGATCTTTATCGTCCATAATAACAAAGTCATATAGGTGATAATCCTTCCAGTTATAGATCGATTGCAATATTTTATGCAGTTTTATAAATTCTAAATTAGCGGGTACAATAATTCTACGTACTGCCTTATAGACTTCTAAATCTAGGCTTACAAGTAATTCAAAGGCGCGGTATTTATAAATTGGTTTTTCGCTTAGCTCAGACAGGGCCTTGGCCATTACCTCGCAGGGATAGAATAGATCTTTGTTTTTACCCGAATAATTAACAAACAGCCGGTTTACACGAACTCCAATGGTATCACTATACATTTTTTCAATGCCATTATATTCATGTGCAATATAATTTACACACATCAGCCCCGCTTTTACTATCCAGGATGTTGTTTGCCTATTTTGATTTCGTACAAATTCTACCTCACCTGCTAGGCGCATATATTCCTCTACCAGTTCGGGATTATAATTCGTAGCAAGTAGTGTGTTAGAAATAGCGTCTCTCATCATTTGTGCTGTAATTTTAGGGTTCTTTTTTAAATCCTTACGCTTGACTTCATAAATCCCAACGGCAAAACGAGTGGCATTGTTCACCAGTACCAGGGTATCATCTGCTCTACGATTATCCCATACCTTAGTCCAGTTTGCCGTCCAGGAAAAAAGCGGGTTTTCTTCGTCAAGTGGGGCTAAAGACTTTACTGCCATGACATCGGCCAGCTTTTTTGTCAGTGCAATTTGCATTTTTCTTCCTTTCCCTCTATCACTTGATTTGGAGTAATCAGCTCTTACTTCTATTAGCAAAGATAGTCTAAAAAACTTTCCTTCTTCTATCCATAGTCTACTATAAGTCTATTTAAAATAAAAGACATATCCTGAGTTTAGGAGTTAAAAGTAAATAAAACAGCCCTAACCCTTGCTAGAACAGGCTTTTAGCTGTTTTTTCCTTGTGGACTATATCTATTTGCTTCTTGGTTTTTATATCACTTTGAGAAGGCTCACTAGTCTCTCTTACAAGGCTCTAGGACCTTTTTACTTTCTTTTCTTTTACATTATCTAGGGATATAAAAACAACAGTTGAAAGAATGATTAGGCCACCAATGGCGGTATTCATATGTAATTTCTCACCAAGTAGAAAATAAGCAAGTATTATTGAGTACAAGGGTTCTAGCATGGTGATAATGCTAGCCATATAGGCAGAAACTTCTTTTAACCCGTTAATAAACATAGTATGGGCCACCCCAGTAAATAAGGTCCCCAACAAAATAATCAGTAGAATATCCTTACTTGTCATAAGGGGTTTTATGATAAACAGACTTGGAAGTAAAAATATGGTTGCCGCAACTTGTTCATAAAAGGCCACTTTTTTTCCACTGTAAATCTTTACCAACTTTTCATTGAAGATGGTAAAAATAGCATAAACCGCTCCGGATAAGACCCCTATCATAGCTCCTACCATAGTATCGCTAAAGACATCCTTTAGTGGAACAATAAACAAAATACCAACTATGGTAATAAAGCCAAAGATGACCTCTTTTTTTGATATCTGCTCCTTATTGATAAAGGGCCTAAATAAGCTAACAAATACAGGAAAGGTAGAAAAGGTCAAAATCCCCACTGCTACATTGGATAATTGAATGGCAGCAAAAAAAGTTGTCCAATGAATAGCCAAAAGAACTCCCATAGCAGTAACCTTTTTATAATCAGAAAAGTGATTCAATTTAAGGGATTCCTTACTAAAGATTAGCCAAAAAAATATAAATATAGCTGCCACAAAAACCCGCCCCAGGGCAATGATAATTGGGTTTAATTCTATAAATTTAGCAAAAAGTCCCGTCATTCCAAAAAGAAAGACAGCCATGTGAACTTCCAAATAACTTTTTTTTCCCATACAAATCCTCTTTCATCAAGGCCCAAGAAAAACCACCCGTCCTATCCAATAGGTTTTTGATTTTCTAGGGCCCTCCCCTCGAAGTTCTGGGGCTCCATAGCCTATATCATATCCTATTATAGTAGCTTATTCTATCTAAACTTCTAGCTAGTAAAAAGCCTAGAATCATATAGGCCCTATCCTAGTCTTTCTAAATTAATAAAAACTAGGACAAGAAAAGCAATCCCAGTTTTTTAAGCCATATAATTTATACTGTCGATCTTTACTTATTCATCTAGCTTTTGACGTATTTTTTTCAAATCTTCCCAGGCCTCTGTTTTTTTACTCTCATCGCGCAAGAGGGCCGATGGGTGATAGCTAGCAATAATAGAGTAGCTTCCTCTACTAATCCAAACCCCTCTTTGCCGAGATACTCTAAAATCAGGGCTTATAATGTTTTTAGCTGCCACCGCTCCTAGACAAACGATAATTTTTGGTTGAATAATCTTAACCTGCCAGCGTAAAAACTCTATACAGCTAGTAGACTCTTCTTCTGTGGGGCTTCTATTATCTGGTGGCCTACATTTGATAATATTTGCAATGTAAATGTCTTCTCTTTTTAGATCTATGGAGGCTAGCATTTTGTCAAGAAGCTGCCCTGATTTTCCCACAAAGACCTGGCCTGATTTATCCTCGTAAAAACCAGGAGCCTCCCCAACAAAAAGAATATCGGCCTTAGGATTTCCTGCTCCAAAAACCAGCTTGGTCCTTGTTTTATGTAAGGGGCAGCGCCTGCATTTATGGGCATAGGACTCTATTTCTTTTAATGTATAAATTGCCACCAACTCCCTTCGGTCTTTAACTTTATAAGCTCTTTTGTCTTTATTGTAGCATAATAAAAAGCTCCCACCCAAGTTTCCTTTGATAAGAGCTTTTCATTAATTTAAGGTAAAGATTAAATGACTATAAGGCCAAGGTTTTTTAAGAGAAAAAACTGTATAAGAAAAAGGATGGGAAGGCCAAGCATAAATTTTGCATGCCTTATTTTGTGCCCAATAAGTATCATGGTTAAAAACATCCCTGGTGAACCTCCCAAGGTAGAAATAAGCAAAAGAGTCGCTTCTTTTGTTCTTTTTGTCGGTAAATGCCTGCTAGCCCACTTATCATAAACAGTAATCGTAAGGGCTAAGGTATTTATAGCTACCCCGTAATAGCCTAGTAAAGAGCTCATAGCTTTTCCTTTCTATATCTCCTCTCTCCCTTCTTCTAAGTGCAATAAAAAAAAGGAGGTTAAGTAAAAATACGATAAAAGCCCTAAAACTGCCATAAACAGCACTAGGGCTTTTATCATATCTATTATACAAGGATTCACTGGACCTGGGATTAATCTCCCAGCTCTGTCATCTCCAGCATAGAATCAAGATCTACATCAATAAACTCCATACCCATAGGAGGCATAAAGATACTACTATCTATGTCCATATCTGTTTCAAGCTCAGTAACTGTTAGTAACATAAAGCTTTGTCCATCCACAAGAACTTCATATTTTAGCGGAGTATTGTATTTGGTTGAATACCACATCTTAATAAGCATTTCACCCATTTCATCGTCAACTTCAGTGACTTCAATATAGACTACTTCTTCTCCGTCTAATTCTTCCTTTCTTGCTATCATATTATCTGGAATTTCTTCGGTTAACTCTGTGTATTTACTAGTTATATCTACTGTTAAACCGATTTCTTCTGCTGAGTCAATATCGGCTCCCATAATTCTAGTAGCCAGCTCTTCTCCTTCTACATAACTGTAGATTATTTCTTCATCTGCATTATATATAATAACGCTGGTACCTAAACCCTCTATCATTATTTCCGTTCTTGTATTATCGCCTTCATAATAAGAGATGGAACTGGTAACCATGCCAAAACTTTCCGTGGTCATTTTCATTTTTAGAGACTTGGGCATTTGACCAGAAAGCTGACTTAACAAGTCAGCTCCTTCTGTAGAGTCTTCCAGAGCTTCTTCTTTATCTTCTTCGGCTTCTTCTATTTCTTCTTCGGCCTCTTCGACAACTTCCTCTACTTGGGCACTTTCTTCTTTTGGCTCTTGAGCAGTTTCTACCGCTTCTTCTGCTGAACAAGCCATTAGAGCCACTGCCATTAGTAGGGCTAAAACAATTACAAACAAATTCTTTTTCATTGGGGAATCTCCTTTACTTCATTCTGAATCTTTCTACTATCAAGTATTCATTGACGTAAATCAGGATTTAGTATCCCAATAAAAATTGTTATAACTCTCATCACAATACAATCCGAATTCCTTGGCCCTTGTCTTTCGCTTTTACTTGCTCTTGCCTTATTCATTGATAATTTCATCAAGAATTTAGGTGTTTAGTCTACTAATAAAAAAACCCTTTTTTAGCAAAGACCCTGCTGAAATCACTTATCTTTTTATGGTGATTATTGTATACCCCAAAGTTTTATATTTTCTCATCTTTTTTTGCTTCTTCTATCTAGGTTAATTCACTTTAACTCATAGGGCCAGTCTATTATGCCCCCAAAATCATAGACCTTGGAGTAACCCATTTCAATTAGTATTTTGGCGGCAGATTCGCTTCGATTTCCGCTTCTACAATACAAAAGGATTTTTTCTTCTTTATTTGGCAATTTGCTTTCTGCCTGCTCTTTAAGTTGATAATCTGGAATAAGGATGGCTCCTTCAATATGGGCCTGGTCATATTCCTCTTTTGTTCTAACATCTAAAATTACAAGATCCTCTGTGTCAATCATTTCTTTTGCTTCTTCTGCAGAAATTTTCTTGTACCCAGATTCTTCTTCTATGCTACTTCTACTACATCCAACTAGTAGAAGCAGTAATACAAGCAGAAAGACAATGGTGGTTTTTTTCATTATAGTCTACCTTTTATTTCTATGGGGTTAGTTTTTTATCTTCCTGAGCGCTTTCGATCAAGTTCTTTCAATATTTTTTTGCGAATTCTGATATTTAAAGGTGTAATTTCTACCAGTTCATCATCATTAATAAACTCTAGGGCACCTTCTAGGGTAAAGACTCGGTGGGGAGTTAGTTTAATGGCGTCATCCGTTCCAGATGCACGCACATTGGTCATTTTCTTTGCTCTATTGGGGTTTACAATCATATCTTCATTTCGGCTATTTAGGCCAACAATCATTCCCTCATATAC
>DASRNA010000154.1:0-2699 GCA_035647655.1 Clostridia bacterium
ATGATCACTTTACTCGCTGACCTTCCCATCAAATAGACAGTGGTTTTCAGCTTTCATCACATTTACAGTAGCGGGGGCTGTGGAAGAATTGCACTTCCTTCCCTTTTAATATAAAAGAATTTTAATAACCTATAAACACAATATGTAGTTGTTATTAATCCTACCATATACTCTATCTTGTTTCAAGCCCTTTTGGCCTAAGGGTTCTTAGTGGGTATTCTTTTTTATTAAGAGATTGGCAAGGCCTTGAATTGAGTAGACTAAAATAAGAATAATTACTACGCTCACCAAAACAATATCATCTTTATAGGTGTTGTAGCCCACGGCTATGGCCAGCTTTCCTATTCCTCCAGCCCCTATAGCTCCTGCCATGGTTGTGAGTCCAAGAAGGCTAATCAGGGTAATAGCTGATGCCCTCACCAAGTTATTAAAACCTTCCTTTAAATAAACAGAAAAAATAATATCCATTGGACCATCACCCATAGAAATAGCAGCCTCTATGAGCCCATAATCCAAACTAGATAGGGCTTGCTCTACCTGTTTTGCAAAAAATGGAGCTGCTGAAAATACAAGGGGCACAATGGCTGCCTTGTTGCCTATCCTGGTTCCTACAATCCAGCGGGTAACAGGGGCAATCAGAGCCATTAGTATAATAAAAGGAATGGCTCTAAGTAGGTTGATTAGTTTATCCGTAACCGTATAAAGCAATCTATTTTCAAGCAGGGCCTGTCTTTGGGTGACAACCAGAACAATCCCTAAGATAAGGCCGATAAAGCCAGCAATCAAAGCCGAAAAGGATGTCATATAGAGAGTGGCTATCGTTTCTTGTAAAATGTCTTTTTTTAAGGCAGAAACATTAGAAAAGTATCCCATCTATTCCTCCTAACACATTAATTGTAATACTTTTATCCTCTAGGCTCTCTAGCACCTTGTCTAGGTTTTGGGTTTTGCCACTAAAGGTTACAATCAAGTTTCCTACAGGAACTCCTGATATAAAATCGATGTCCCCAAAAAGTATATTTGTTTCAATCTCCCATTTTTTGTAGAGTTCTATAATAAAAGGTTCTGTTGTGCTTTCACCAAAGTATTTTAATTCAGCTAAAATTTCTTTTTTATCGATAGCTAGATTCTTAGCCTGCAATCGTTCCAGGTTTTCCCAAAAACGGTTTGCTTTTTTAACAAATTCTTTTGTAATGTCTTGCTGCGGATTGGAAAAAAGATCGATGGTGGAAGCTTGCTCTACTATCTCTCCTTTATCCATCACAGCACATTTATTGCAAATTTCCTTTACCACTTCCATCTCATGGGTGATAATAACAATGGTCAAATCTAACTTCTCATTTAGTTCTCTTAAAAGGGTTAATATTTTTTGGGTTGAGGTGGGATCTAAAGCACTTGTTGCTTCATCACATAAGAGAATATCTGGATTGGAGCAGAGGGCTCTTGCAATGGCACACCTTTGTTTTTCTCCCCCGGAAAGCTCCGAGGGATAGCTGTCTTTCTTGTCTTTTATCCCAACAAGTTTCAAAAGCTCAAGGGCCTTTTTATGCTTTTCTTTTTTTGATATTTTATCTTTTCTTATGGGGTATATAACGTTTTCCAGAATGCTTCTGGATTCAAATAAATTAAAGTGCTGGAATATCATGGAGATTTTTCTTCTTTTTTTACGCAGTTCTTTTTCATTTAACTTCATAATATCTTGGCCAGAAATCCTAACCTCCCCATAATCTGGCCTCTGCAGAAGATTAATACAGCGAACCAAGGTAGATTTTCCGGCTCCGGAAAATCCCACAATACCAAAAATATCTTTCTTCTGAATATGCAAGGAAACATTTTGGCAAGCAATTGTATCAGAAAATGCAACCGTGATATCTTTTAATTCAACCATTTTTCACCCTTTCTAGCAGTCTAGAAGTTCTAGTTTTCTACTCTTTCCAGGCTGGTACTTTTGCCCCTTTAAAAGTCTCAAGTAGAATTTCTGCTGTCTGATCACTTTGATAATAGTCCACTATTTTTTTATAATAGGGATTGTCTTTGTCTTTTGCTCTAGCGGCAATTATATTTACATAGATATCTGTATCAGGTCCAAGCTCTTCTGTGTAAATGGCATCCTCAATGGGAGATATACCTGCACTAATGGCCAGGTCTGCATTAACAAAGGCGGCTGTTAGATCATCTAGGCTTCTGCTTGTTTGAGCTGCATCCAACTGGATAATCTCTATTTCTAGTTCGTTTTTTGTAATATCTGAGGGCACTACTATATCCCCTGCTTTTTTGCCATCAATTTCAAGTAAACCAGCATTTCTTAATACTAAAAGTGCACGGGACCCATTGGAAGCATCATTGGCAATAGCAATTGAATCCCCTTTTTTTAGTTCATCTAGTGAAGCGATTTTGTTGGAATAAATCCCCAGGGGAGCACGAATTGTATCGGCAATTCCCACAAGCTCATTGCCACTTTCTTCTACATAAGTATTTAGGAATTTCTTGTGTTGAAAGGCATTTAAGTCCAAATCCCCATTGGCAAGAGCTTCATTTGGTTGATTGTAATCGGTAAATGTAATCAGTTCTACCTTAAGGCCTTCCTCTTCTTCCAAACGATTTATAACATCCAACCAATCTTCATTGTTTTCACCCACTACACCAATCCTTATTACTTCAGGCTTCTCATAGGCCCCTGGTGTCTCTGAAGCTTCAGG
>DASRNA010000155.1:0-3071 GCA_035647655.1 Clostridia bacterium
ATGGTATCCAATATATCCCTGACTCATAGCGCTACATTCAGCAAAGCCTAGCTCAGGAATATGTTTGTTTATCTTTCTAGCCTCTTCAAAGGCAAGGTTTATCATGCCAACCTGAGGGCCATTGCCGTGAGCAACAATCACATCATGCCCCGCTTGGATAAAATCCACTATGGGCTTTACACTTTGTTTTACCAGCTGCTGCTGCTCTTTTGGAGTATGGCCTAAGGCATTTCCTCCCAGTGCTATAACAATTTTCAAAGTCAACCTCTTTCTGGAAATTTTAAAGTATCATGGCCCGAAGATGGCTCTTTAAAAGTTCCACTCCTCGTCGGTTTTGTGCCCCACCTGGTAAAATAATATCAGCATAGCGCTTGGTGGGTGCAACAAAGGCCTCATGCATTGGCTTAACGGTTACCTGGTATTGCTGCAAGATAGACTCCAAGCTTCTTCCTCTACTTTTCATATCCCTACCAATTCTTCTTATTAGTCTTTCATCGGCGTCGGCTTGGACATAGACAGAAAGATCAAAGAGCTTTCTAATTCTAGGGTCATAAAGTGCAAATAGTCCCTCTACAATAAGAACTCCATGAGCATAGATATGATGGGTTCGATCGCTTCTTGTATAGTTCACATAATCATAAACGGGAATATCTACTCCCCTTCCCTGCTTGAGTTCAAGAAGATCGCCGTATAAGCGGTCCATATCAATGGAAAAGGGATGGTCATAGTTTTGTCTTGTTCTCTGCTCGTAGTCCATCTCGTAAAAGGGAAGATAGTAGGCATCAAGTCCAATTAGCTGGCCCTTATCTCCCAATGTCTCCATAAGCTCTCGAACGATGGTTGTTTTACCTGAAGCTGTACCTCCAGCTATCCCCAAAAGCTTAAGCATTTATATATCCTTCATAGAAAGTGAAATCTTATTGCGTTTATGATCAATTCCAATGATTTTTACCTTAACAATATCCGCTACCTCAAGCACATCACTGGGGTGTTTAACAAATTTATCTGATATCTTTGAAATATGGACCAGTCCGTCTTCTTTGACTCCAATATCTACAAAAGCACCAAAATCCACCACATTGCGTACTGTTCCATTCAGAACCATACCCTCCTTAAGATCATTAAGGCTGAGCACATCACTTCTTAAAATGGGTTTTGGCATCTCTTCTCTGGGGTCTCTTCCTGGTCTTTTTAGTTCTTCTATAATATCTTTTAAGGTTGGAAGTCCCACCTCTAGTTCCTCTGCCAAAGCGGCTAAATTCCTAGTATCTATTTGGCGTCCTAGAAGTGGTTTAGCAACAGAGTAACTCTCGGGATGGACGGCTGTATGATCAAGAGGTTCTGCGCTTTCTGGCACCCGTAAAAAACCAGCGCACTGCTCAAAGGTTTTTGGTCCTAGGCCCCTTACCTCCATAAGTTCTTTTCTGCTTTTAAAACCACCTTGTTCTTCTTTATATTTAACAATATTTTTGGCAAGATTGTTGCTGATACCTGCAACATAGCTAAGGAGTCTAAAGGAGGCCTGATTAAGATTTACTCCTACAGCATTCACACAATCTTCCACTACCTTCTCTAGGCTCTCATCTAAGAGTTTTTGATTTACATCGTGCTGATACTGACCAATCCCTATATGCTTGGGCTCAATTTTTACCAGCTCTGCCAAAGGATCTTGTACGCGACGAGCAATACTAACAGCGCCTCTTATACTAACATCAAGATCAGGAAACTCTTCCTTAGCAAGGGCAGAGGCTGAATAAATTGAGGCTCCAGATTCATTTACAATACAATAGTAAAGGGTCTTTTCTTCTTCCTCGATAAAGGAAGCCACTACCTGTTCAGTTTCTCTTGAGCCTGTTCCATTACCTATGGCAAAAAGACTGACATCATATTTTTCTACCATGAGAGAAAACACTTTTTTACTGCCCTCAATATCTTCTCTTGGTTTTGTTGGATAAATAGTCCCATAATCAAGAAGTTCCCCCATGGGGCCCACTACAGCAAATTTACATCCAGTTCGAAATCCAGGGTCGATACCCATAACCACCTGGCCAGGAAGTGGGGCTTGCATAAGATAGGGTCGTAGGTTTTTTTTGAAAACATCTATGGACTCCCTATCAGCAATTTCTTTTAAAGCGTTTCTTGTTTCTGTTTCTATACTGGGTCGAAGAAGCCTTTTATATCCATCCTCTAGGGCCTCATCTATATAGATTTCAAAGGGATGGCTTTTTCCTCGGAACAAGTATTTGAGTTTTTCTATAATCTCTTCGTCGGGAAAATCAAAGCCAATGCGCAAAGAACCTTCCTTTTCTCCTCTAAAAATAGCCAAGGTTCGGTGGGGTTTCATGGTCCGTAGAGGTTCAGAAAAATCCCAGTATATCTCATAAACAGCACTTGCATCTTCTAGGGCTTGACTAAGAAACTTTCCGCTTAAAAAAGATTCTCTTCTAACGATTCCCCGGGCCTTAAGATCATCACTTAGTCTATCTGCTATTATATCTTGGGCATAAACTAGGGCTTCTTGGGCACTGGCTACTTCTTTTTCTTGGCTAATAAATTCTTGAGCAAAGGCTAAAAGTTCTTCCTGCGACCCTTGGCCTGCTAAAAGAAAATCTGCCAGAGGCTCGATTCCTTTTTCTATCGCAACTGTGGCCCTGGTTCTTTTTTTAGGTCGGTAGGGCCGGTAAATATCTTCTATTTGTTGCAAGCTAGAAGATTTTTCTATGGACTTTTCCAGCTTATCCGTCAAAAGCTCCTGCTCTTTTAAAAGTCGGATAACTGTAGCCTTGCGCTCCTCTAAGTTTCTGTAGAAAGTCAACTTCTCTTCCAGCTCACGAAGCTGAACATCTTCCAGATTTCCTGTTACTTCCTTACGATAACGTGCAATAAAAGGAAGTGTATTCCCCTGGTCCATAAGTTCTACCGTTTTTTCGACTTGAATAAGTTCTAAGTCTAGTTCCTGCGCAAGTCTCTTTAAAATCTGCATTCTAACCTCTCCTTTTTTTATATTGGGGGTATAAAAATAGTAGCAATATAAGCCCCAGGAAAAACAAAGTAATTGGATACATTATGTA
>DASRNA010000156.1:0-13139 GCA_035647655.1 Clostridia bacterium
CCTTGGTTGTAGCTTCTTCTAATATCTCCATAGTAATTTCAGGCTGCTTCTTTCTTGCGGTAATAAGAGCAGCTTCATTCATCATATTTTCTAAGTCTGCTGGGGTAAAACCTGGAGTCCTTTTAGCGATAACTCCAAAATCTACTTCTTCATTAAGAGGTTTGTCCTTGGAGTGAACCTTAAGGACAGCCTCTCTTTCTTTGACATCAGGAACACCAACATAGACCTGTCTATCAAATCGGCCAGGTCGTAAGAGGGCTGGGTCCAGAATATCGGGCCTATTTGTGGCCGCAATAATAATGATCCCCTCTTGATCACCAAAACCATCCATCTCAACTAAAAGTTGGTTTAGGGTCTGCTCTCTTTCATCATTTCCCCCGCCTAGGCCCGCACCACGGTGTCGACCTACGGCGTCAATCTCATCAATAAAAACTATACAAGGTGTGTCTTTTCTTGCGGTATTGAAAAGATCTCTTACCCGGGAGGCACCAACCCCAACAAACATTTCTACAAAATCCGAACCACTTATACTGTAGAAGGGCACATTGGCCTCTCCTGCAATGGCTCTTGATAGGTAGGTTTTTCCCGTTCCGGGAAGACCACTCATTAAAACTCCCTTGGGGATCCTTGCTCCTAATTTTCTATAACGGTCGGGACTTTTTAAAAAGTCCACAATCTCCATCATTTCTTCTTTTTCTTCATGTAGACCAGCTACATCGCTAAAGGTAATTCTCCTGCCGGTATCTTGCTTGTGCAGCTTGGCACGGTTCTTACCAAAACTCATAGCCTTATTTGCTCCACCTTGACTAGAGTTCATAAGCATAAACCAAGCAAATAACATAATCCCCATTATAAGTAAAGTGGGTAAGATGCTAACCCAAAACGGCTCTACATCAGGCGCTGCTGTTTCAATAGGAATATCCTGGTTTCTTGCCGCATCTAAAACTTCCGTTCCATAATACTCAGCAAACATTCCAGGAACAAAGACGGCAAATTCCGTTCCGTCCTTTAAAAAACCACCAACCACGTTGTCTTTAACGCTCATAGACTCAACTTGGTTCGTTTCAATTTTCATAATTACATCGGTAAAGTTTAACTCAACTGCTGTTTCGGTTGGTTGTAGGGAACTCCAAAAAACAAAAACCAAAACAGTCAGTATAAGTATCCAAAAAAACATATTTTTTTGCATTTTTTTCAAGTCACTGCCTCCTTAATACACCAATCTATGTTACACCAAATGATCTTATTTTTCAATAAATATTTGAAGATAATTTTGAGCGGTAGTCGAAATTTGGGCCTTTCTAAGTCCAATAATCCAAAAAACCGTCTCTGCTGAAGCTAAGAGCCAATATTTGTCTCTTTGTGAACGGGGTATCTTCTCATCTATAAAATAATCTTTTAATTTCTTTTTACCTTGAAGGCCACTTGGTTGAAACATATCTCCGGGTCTTCGGTGGCGAAGAACTAATGGTTCTTCTAAAAGTTCTTCAGGAATACTATGAGTGTTTTCCGTAAAAAGCGGCTTCTGAGCACTTCTAATTTCAAAGGTATAACCCTCAAGTTCATTAGTACCCAAAAGAAGCTTGTGGCTAACACTAGGTTTTTTTATATAGGGACCTATGTAAAAAAAATCTTGCTCCCTGCGAAGGAGTCCCTCAGAAAAATGTTTTTCTCCCCTAGATCGTTCTTCTAGGATATCCATAGCCTCCTGGGTTTGTGCATAGTTTAGTGAAAACTTTCTTCTAATGAAGGCTTTTTTTAAGACTGGATGCAGCTGGCGTATTTCTTCTACCCCATAAAGCTCTTTATCCCAATCGATTTTTTCATCAAGCAATTCATTTATAAAGGCATTTTCTTCGCGAAGAATTTCCATTGAAGTAAGCAGTCTTTTAGAAAGGTTTGGGGCATACTCTTCTTCAATTTTAGGAATTAAGTCTAGTCGGAGGCGGTTTCTACTATAAATCGGCTCTAAATTAGTTTGGTCTATTACATAGGCTAACTTGTTCTTCTTGGCATATTCCATGATTTCTTCTTTACGAAAAGAAAGAAGAGGCCGATAGAGATCCCCTTTTACTGGGTGAATCCCGCCAAGGCCTGCTGTGCCACTTCCTCTAAAAAGGTTCATAAAAAAAGTTTCCATTTGATCATCTAGATGATGGGCTGTTGCAATATAATCAAGATTTCTTTCTTTTTTTATTTTCCTAAGAAAATCATAGCGAAGATTTCTTGCTCCTTCTTCAATTCCTAGTCCTTTTTCTCTACAGTATTCTTCTACATCCAAACTATAGCTATGAAGAAGTAGCTTTTTTTCTTTGGCCAAATTGGCACAAAATCTAGCGTCATCTTTTGAATTTTCTCTTAGGTTGTGATCTAAGTGAAAAAGTTCAACTTCACAGCCTTCCTTTAAAAAAAGGTCCAAAAGAACGACAGAGTCAGGACCTCCGCTAAAGGCTAGCAATATTTTTCCTTTTAGTTGCGGAATTAGTTTCATATCAACTTCCTAGATAGGGCATATCCTTCTATCGCAGTAAAATCAGAATAAATAAGTTCTTTCTGGTCTAGCTTCTCAAGAAGATAATCCAGTATTATACCTGCTGGTATAATAGTATATACTCTTTTGCTGAAAGTGCCCAAATGGCTTTTTCTTTCTTCTATACTCATTTTAGCTAAATTGTTTGTTATTTCTTTTATTTGGCTTCTTTTTATTGTTTTGCCGTGAATTCTTTCTCGATTGTAGGTCCTACTCCCTAAAGAAAGACTGACAAAAACACTTAGACTGCCCCCTATGGCATATAATTTTCCCTGAATTTGGGGCAGGTTTCTATAATACTCCCCTAAATCAATCTTCTCAAAATAACGGACAACACCCATGGGATAGCTCTTTTTGATATGGGGCGTCACAATTTCTGTAGAACCGCCCCCTAGATCTAGGAGGGAAAAAGGGGATGTTCCTGCTAAGAGCTTTACTCCCTCATAGCCAAGATTGGCTTCCTCTTCCCCTGAGATAATTTTTGCCTGTATCTTAAACCGTTCTTTTATTTCATCTATAAAAGCTTGGCCATCTTTGGCCTCGCGAATTGCACTTGTTGCATAGAGATGGACATCTTCAGCAGCAAAACCCTTTATAAAGTCTTCTAATAAGATCAAGGCTTCTTCTTTTCTGCTTTCTTTTAAAAAGCCCCCCTCAAGATCCTTTGCTAAGGGGCATATTTCACTGCGTATTTTCCCCTCTAAAAAATCTTTTTTCGAACTAAAGGTAAAAGACCTAAGGGACTGGCTTCCCATATCAATTACTACTTTCATAAAAATAAAAGTCAAGATTTCTCTTGACTTTTCCCCCTCAATCATGGATCACATAAAGCATTTCATCGGGCATTACCATTTTTAGTTGCCCTCGTGCTAGATCTTCAACATAAGCTAAAGAACCTGAACGACGTAACTCTTCTTCGAGTTTGGCCTTTAAAAGTTCTAAACGTTGGACTTCCAATTGCAGAGAAACTCGGTCTTCTTTTAACTTCTTCATCTCCATTTGCTGAAAAACAAAAGTATAAAGTCCTAAGAGAATCAGTAATAGGGCTATGATAATAATGGAGCGTTTTCTTCTCTGTGTCGTTTTCATGAAATCACTTCCCTATACATCTGAGCCGCATTATCTTTAGTGGAACTATCGCGTAGTTCCAAGACTTCGAATTCTACAATTTTCCTTCCAAACTGGATTGTAAGCATATCTCCTAATTCTAATCGTTCTGAGGGCTTAGCAATCTTTCCATTTATTTTTACTTTTCCGGCACGACAAAATTCTTGGGCAATGGTGCGACGCTTAATGATCCTTGAGACCTTTAGATATTTATCTATGCGCATCTTTTTGCCTTGTTAAATAAAGAGTAGCTATGCTACTCTTATTTTGTCTTTTGGTTTACTGCTTCTTTGAGGCCTTTTCCTGCTTTGAAAACAGGTGCCTTTGAAGCGGGAATTTGAATTACTTGTTCTGGTTGTTGTGGGTTTCTTCCTTGACGAGCTTTACGATCACGCACTTCAAAAGTGCCAAATCCAACTAATTGTACTTTTTCACCACTTACTAATGCTTCTTCAATACTATCTAAAATAGCTTCGATACACTCTTGTGATGCTTTCTTTGTAAGACCTGTTTTTTCTGCTACTTTTGCTACTAATTCAGTTTTATTCATTCTTTCCTCCTTGTGTAACTTAAATCTATGATACCCGCAAAACCGCTAAAATACAAGCTCTTTTTTCGTTTTTGCTAGGTTTTCCTGTAATTTTCACTTCATTTAAAAATATTTTTTCTTAGATACTATCCCTTGTGTATGGAATGTTTTTCTACCACAAGCTTCATTCGATCCATCAGGGCCATATCAAGAGATAGGTCTCTTTCCACAGCAATTTCAATAATTGTTTCCAGCAAATCCAAAAGTTCTTCATTACTTTTTAGTGATTCTTTTTTCCTACCTAGGAGCTTTTTAAGTTTTTGTGCATAATGCAAGGGACTGTTTTTTGGAATCGATGCAATTCTTTTTTCCAGGCTCTGCTCTTTGCTTTTATTTTTCTCCCAGATATCTAAAACATCCTCTGCCTTTTGGGCCTGATCAGAACTAAAGACATGGGTGTGACGCGAATAGATTTTATTATAGGAGCCTTCAATAACATCATCTAGGGTGAAATAGCCTTGCTCTTGGGCTAGTGACGCGTGAAAGACAACTTGAAATAAGAGGTCCCCCAGTTCATCCATAAGGGCACTAAAGTCCTCTTGATCAATCGCTTCCATGACTTCATAGCTTTCTTCCAGAAGATAGCCTTTGAGACTTTGGTGGGTCTGAGCTCTATCCCAAGGGCATCCACCCGGAGCTAGTAGCCTTTCTACCAGTTCATATAACTCTTTTAATCCCCTGGCTTCTTGATTGTCTTTTGGAATATAGAGTGTTGTTAAATGATCGAATTTATCAAAATGATCCAGCTCATATAGCTTAAGACTGTGGACTTGCTCATGGGGAGTCCCTGCATATTTTATAATGGTGACTGGATGATTGTCATCATATACCTCCATAAGGCGGAGCTTTACCCTTGAAGCTACTTCCTTTTTATATACCTGGACCAAGACTAGATCTACAGAAGCTAGCATAGTAAAGTCTTCTAGACCATCTTCAATTAATAGTCCCTTGGAAAAATCTATGCCTAGGGCAGCGCATACTACATCTAGAAAGCTTGCGCCTGGATAGATTTTTGGCTTCAAGTCTCTAAGTAGCTCTACTGTTTTTTCTGCCACAAAGGGGGAACCAGGCACTGCGTAAACAAGATTTTTTGTCTGGGCCTCTTGTCTAATATAGCTTGCTATCTCCTTGTATAGACTATCAAAATCATCTGCTTCATCATAAAGACGATCCAAGCTCTCATAGGGCAGATGCAGCTCCTGTGCTGCAGGATGCCATGCTGTTCGTAGAATGATTTTATCCGCTTCCTCTAGGGCCCTATAAGCCCCTAGACTAAGCTGATCGAGTCCTCCAGGGCCAAGGCCTACAATAGTAAGCATTAATTTTCTAGGGAGTAATACTGAATGGGGGTTTTAACCACCTGCTCCTCATAGAGTCTATAAAACTCTTCCCATACAGCGGCTTCAATAAGGCGTTGTTTTGTTTCTTCTAAGCTTGGATCCTCAAGATCATTTTCTGTTAGTTCAAATAGGGTCCCTTTGTCTGTTACTTTAATAATATGATAGCCAAACTGACTTTCAACGATATCCGATATTTCGTCGATCTCCATAGCAAAGGCTGCCTGGGAAAACTCCGCTACCATGGCTTCAGATTCAAAATATCCTAAATCTCCTTCATTTTCTGCACTAGGGCAAGTAGATCTTTCTGCTGCTAGCATTTCAAAGCGGGAAGGTTCTTCTTCAATTAATGCCTTAACCTCTTGGGCTTCTTCTTCTGTTTCTAGTAAGATATGACTGGCCCTGACAAGATTTAAGGTTTTTTGTGCTTCAATAAAGCCATCGCTTGCCTCATAGTCCTTATTGAGTTTTTCTACAAACTCACCTACTAATTGACTTGTGGCTATGCGATTGAGCATATAGTCTTTATCCAAGCCATTTTCTTCAAAGTATTTAAGAGTTTCCTCGGTATTTGTAACAAGAAAATCCTCTACATATATTGTTGCTGCTTCTTCTAAATCTTTCTAGAAACCGGCATTTTCTGCCAGCAAAACAAAGATTTGCTCTTTTGCTATTTCTCCTTGAAGTTCTAGGCGTAAGTTTTCCTCTAATTTTTCTGCTTCTTCGCCCTCAAAAACTTCTTCTCCATAACTCATAATATAAGCATATTTTCTATAAAGATAATATTGTTCATATTCTTCTTTTGTAACGCCCTTGCCATCTACCTCAGAAACAAACTCTTCATGAGTAGGCAGGGATGCGCCTTCTTCTGCTTCTTCTGCTTCTTCAAGCTCTTGGTTTTCTTCCTCTACAGGAACTTCAGCTGGATTTTCTTCCTTGCTACAGGCTACTGTAGTTAGCAAAACCAGAATTAAAATTCCTAAGAGTAGTTTTCGTTTTTTATTCACATTTCCTCCTTAGGTGATGCATCTTGTCCAAGTTTGTCTAGACTCTCTAATGCCTTCACCGCCTTTTCTATTGTTAACTCTTCCTTTTCAATAAAGAGAAAGGGTCGAACGCCCACTCTTATCTGTACCCCTTTAGGTGAGAGTTTATGCAAGCGCTGCACCCATTCTACACTAGGAGGATGGCTTTCGTCAAAGTAGAGTTTTAGTCCTTTTTGTAAAATTACCTCACTAAAGCCCATCCTTCCGGCTAGGGATGATAGATAACTAATGGTAAGAAGCTCATCCACCACCTCGGGCATGGTGCCAAAGCGGTCTGTTATTTCTTCTTGTAAATCAGCCAGATCTTCCCGGTTTTCAATTTGGTTGATTTTTCGGTAGATCTCCATTTTTGTTTCTTCTGCAGAAATATACTTGGATGGGATATAGGCCGAGCTATTATACTGAAGCTGGGCTCTTTTTTTCACTTCCACCTTTTGTCCTTTAAGTTCACTTGCCTTTTCTTTTAGCATTTCCATATAGAGTTCGTATCCAATATCTGCAAAATGCCCTGACTGATCCGACCCTAATATACTGCCAGAACCCCTTATCTCCATATCCCGCAGAGCGATTTTAAAGCCAGAACCAAATTCCGTAAACTCCCTTAAGGTATCCAGTCTATTTCTTGCTTCCTCACTCAATTCTCCCTGGGCTGGATAAAGAAGATAGGCATAGGCTAAACGATCGCTCCTTCCCACCCTACCTCGCAGCTGATAAAGCTGGGATAAGCCAAAGTTTTGAGCATCTTCTACAATCAGTGTATTTACATTTGAAATATCCATCCCTGTTTCAACAATGGTGGTAGAAAGAAGAAGATCTATTTCTCCTCTTCTAAAATCAAGCATCGTCTCTTCTAAAGCCTGTCGCTTCATTTTTCCATGGGCCGAGGCAATAACCATTTGCGGAAAAAACTTTCTTAGTCTTGTTTTTACCTCTTCCATACCAGAAATCCGATTAAAAATATAATAGATTTGTCCCCCGCGTTCTAGCTCTCTAAGAATTGCTTCTCGAATCAGACTATCATCTCTTCTAGCAATATAGGTTTGAATAGGAAAGCGGTTCTTTGGAGCCTCACGAAGAAGGCTTAAATCTCTAATCCCCCCCAGTGAAAGATGAAGTGTACGGGGTATAGGGGTTGCTGACATACTCAGTGTATCAACCTGGGTGCGCAGCTTGCGTATTTTTTCCTTATCAACAACACCAAAGCGCTGCTCCTCGTCTATGATAAATAAGCCCAAATCTTTAAATTGGACCTGCTTACCAAATACCATATGAGTGCCCACCACAACATCAATAGTTCCTTGGGCAAGACCCCTTAATATTTCTTCCTTTTCTCTAGGGACTGTCAGCCTTGAAAGGGCAGCTATCTTTATGGGATAATCACTAAAGCGTGCTTTCATGGTTTCATAGTGTTGCTGGCAAAGAACGGTTGTTGGGACAAGAAAGACCGACTGTTTGCTTTCCATGGCAGCTTTAAAAATCCCCCTTAGGGCTACCTCTGTTTTTCCAAAACCTACATCACCAAGAAGAAGCCGGTCCATAGGCCTTGGGGACTCCATATCTCTTTTTACCGCTTCAATGGCCTTTAGCTGACCCGGGGTTTCTTCATAGATAAAATCCATTTCAAACTGCTGCTGCCAAGGGGTGTCCTCTGAAAAAGCATAGCCCCTAGCAGATTCCCTTTTAGCATAGAGTTCTAAGAGCTGCTCTGTTAGATCTTCAATGCTCTTTTTGGCTCTTTCTTTTTTTCTTTTCCAGTCCTGACTTCCTAGTTTACTTAAGGAGACTTTTCTTGCATCACTGCCCAAATAACGCTGGATCATAGCTAGCTGATCAGAGGGAATATAAAGAACATCACTTCCACGATAGGAAATTTCAAGATAATCTCGGGTCTGGCCCTCAATCTGCTTTTGAACCACACCGCCATAGCGGCCAATTCCATGGTGGAGATGGACCACATAGTCTCCTATTTTAAGGTCCATAAAGGAGCTAATAGAAAGTGTGTCTTCTTGAAAATGAGCCTGCCTTTTCTTTTTTACTCCACCCAAAAGTTCAGCCTGGGTATATAGTACAAGGCCTTTTTTCTGGTAGACAAAGCCCTTGCTTAAGGAAGAAAAATAGATGCTTAGCCTTTCTTCTTGGGGCTTATCAGGGGCGATTTCATAGACAATATTTTCCTTTTTTAATTCACTTAGAAGGGGACTGTCTTTAGAAGAAAGAAGTAATATTTGCTTATACTCTTTTCTTTTTCTTAGGTCCTCAAAAAAGTCGCCCAGCCTGCCCCTATAATCAAGGTTTCTTCTGGATTCAACAGATACAAGAAGTCGATTTTCTGATAGGGGCTGGTGGTGGGGATTGACAACAAGTCTGCTTTTTTCAAAGAGGTCTAGAAGGACTTCTGGTCCACGGGGCAGATCAATTTCGCCACCATTTTCCCCTTGCAGTAAAGTGTCTTTATAATAGTCCTTATAACGATTTATACAGGTAAGTTCATCATAAATAAAGAGATCTTCCACCCAGTCTTCCAAATAAGCGTCCTTTGAAAGCTTTTCTTCTAAAGCAGGAAAAACCCTTACTTCCATCAAGTTTTCCTTGCTTCTTTGGCTTTGGGGCTCAAAGCTACGCATCCCATCAATCTCATCACCAAAAAACTCCATTCGAAAAGGATATTCTTCTCCTGGAACAAAAACGTCACAGATGTCTCCCCGTACTGAAAAATCGCCCCATCTTTCCGTAATTTCTTTTCTTTCATAACCCATTTGCACAAGATAATCCAAAAGCTGGTCTCTTCCTATTTGGCTTTCTAGGGTAAAGATTAGCTCTTTTTTTTGAAAGTTTTCTCTCGAGGGTAGGCCATGTCCAAGCCCCTTAACACTGGTAATAAGGATGCCCTTATCAAACTCTTTTAAAACAGCACTTCTTTCTAAAAGCAATTCTTCAGAGGAGTAAAAAACACCAGGTCGCAAGTTTTCTTTTTCTGGAAGAAGATAAACTCTTTCTCCCAAGTCACTTAACTCTTCATAAAAGCGTTGGGCCTGTAAAAGATCTGCCACCACAAGTAGGGCCTTTTTGTCTAAGGCCCGGCTTAAAAAGAGTGAATCCAAGGATTCACTCACTAGGTCAAGTTGAAACTTTTGATCTTTTGGAAAAGTTGGCAGCAATTTTGACAATTGCATTAGCTTCTCCTATTGTAGCTGTTCATGGCAGCGTCCATTCCTTTGTCAAGAAAAACTTCCAAGGCGTCAAGGGCTTCTTCCATTGTCTGGTCCATAAGAACTTCTTCTTTATCGGAGAATCTTGATAGGACAAAACTAGCAAGAGGTATTCTTGGATCTTGTCCAATCCCCAACCTTAATCTGGGAAAATCCTTGCTCCCAATACGGCTAATAATGTCTTTCATTCCATTGTGAGTACCCGCACCACCGCTTTTACGAAGGCGCAAGTCTCCAATCTCCAAGTCTACATCATCATAAATTACAAGAAGATCCTGTGGCTGGAGTTTGTAAAAATTTAAAATTTCTGCAGCAGCAATCCCACTTAGATTCATAAAACTTGTAGGCTTTGCAAGAAGGATTTTCTCCTCCCCCACCTGCCCCTCTGCTATAAGAGCGTGAAATTTAGCTTTATTAAAGGAAAATCCTAGCCTTTTAGCAAGACCTTCTATTGTTTGATATCCTACATTATGGCGTGTCTTGGCATATTTATTCCCAGGATTTCCCAAACCTAGAATAACCTTCATTTATTTATTTCCGTTAAATAGCTCTGAAACAGAATCATTTTGATAAATACGACGGATGGCCTCAGCAAAGATTTTTGCACTGCTTAAAATAGTCAGCTTTTCAAAGCGTTTTTTCGCCTCCAGTTCGATGGTATCTAAAATAACTACTTCATCAATAGAACTATTCACAAGGCGCTCAATAGCTGGCCCACTAAAGACCGCATGGGTACAACAGGCCATAACACTCTTTGCTCCCATATCTAAAAGCACATCCCCTGCCTGACAAATCGTTCCTGCGGTATCAATCATATCGTCGACAAGAACAACATTTTTCCCCTTGACTTCCCCTATAATACTCATAACCTCAGCCTCATTAGCCTTGGGTCTTCTTTTTTCAATAATAGCAATGGTGCTATCAATTTTTGAGGAAAAGTCCCTAGCTCGGGTTACAGATCCAAAATCAGGAGATACCACGACCATATCTTCCAGGTTTTTTCTGCGCACATAATCCGCTAAAAGAGATTGGCCCAGTAGATGGTCTAGAGGAATATTAAAGTATCCTTGAATTTGAGATGCGTGGAGGTCCATTGTTAAAACTCTGTCGGCACCAGCTGTTGTAACTAAATCTGCTACAAGTTTTGCACTAATAGGGTCTCTTGCTCTAGCTTTACGATCTTGCCTGGCATAACCATAGTAGGGAATAACAGCAGTGATCCTACCTGCAGAAGCACGCTTAAGGGCGTCAATCATAATTAAAAGTTCCATTAAGTTGGTATTAACCTGGGGAGGGGCGGTAGATTGAATAATAAAAACATCCGCTCCACGAACACTCTCACCAATTGAAATCGCTGTCTCACCATCGCTAAAGCTACCTACTTTTGCTTCGCCAAGGGGCAAACCTAACTCTTTACAAATTTTTAGGGAAAGATTTTTACCCGCATTTCCTGCAAAAATCTTTACAACATCCCCTGTTTTATGCATTATTTCCTCCTGTTTCTAGCTTTATTCCAATCAAGTTTTATCTCTGAGCGTACTCGTCCAATACTAAGAGCATTTTCTGGGACTTTTTGGTCTACTGTGGTTCCTGCTGCAACAAAGGCATTTGCCCCAATTTCTACAGGAGAAATTAAATTACTATTGCACCCCAGAAAAGCACCATCGCCCACCGTCGATCTGTACTTGTTCACCCCATCATAATTGACAAAGATTGTTCCACAACCTACATTTATATTTTCCCCTAAATCCGCATCACCAATATAGCTAAGATGACTTACCTTGGTTCCATCACCAATGGTGGAGTTCTTAATTTCAACAAAGTCACCTATACGGCATCCTGCACCAATTTTCGTGCCTGGACGCAAATAGGCATAGGGGCCAACCCGACTATCACAGCCTACCTGGGCCTGGATTCCCCTTGTATGCTCCAGAACTGCCCCCCTCATAATATGTGAATCTTCCAAATGAACGCCTGGTCCTAGGCGGACGTCTTCTTCTATCTTGGTTTTTCCTAATAGATAGGTATCTGGCCAAATCTCAACATCTGGAGCAATTTCCACTTCTGGCTCGATATAGACCCGATCAGGATCAATTATGCTAACACCCTCTTTTAGGTGTTCTTCTATGATCCTTTTCTGAAAGACTTTTCCTCCCCTGGCTAACTGGGCTCTATCATTTACTCCTGCGGTTTCTTCAGGATCGTCAATTACATAGGCATCAACTATTTTCCCCTGGGCATAAAAGAGTTCCACTAGATCAGTAAGATAGTATTCCCCCTGGGAATTGCTAGTGGTAATCTTTTGTAAGTTTTCCTTCATCAACTCTGAATTCATAAGAAGAATTCCGCTATTAATTTCCTTGATTTTCCTTTGTTCTGGGTTACAATCCTTTTCTTCTACAATGCCCTCTACTCCCTTTTCTCCTCGAATAATTCTTCCATATCCCTTGGGGTTTTCTTGGCAAACACTAAGGATACTTAGGTCCTTTCCCTTGTGAAATTCAATAAAACCCTCAAGACTTTCTGGGCGTAAAAAGGGTGCATCCCCATAAAGTACCAGGGTGGTATCAGAACTAATTTTACCCACAGCAGCCTTAAGGGCATCACCAGTTCCTTTTTGATCCCACTGGGTGGCATAGAGTAGACGATCACCATACAGGGCCGGTATTTCTTCGTTTCCTGGAGCGATTACTACAATGCTTTTATTTGCTTTTATTTCTTCTGCTAATTCCACCACATAACTTAGAATCGGTTTTCCAAGAATTTTATGTAGAACCTTGCTTGTTTTTGATTTCATTCGGGTGCTTTTACCAGCAGCCAAAATTACAACATCCATAAAGTACCCCCATTTATTATTATACATCAGCTTATGTGTTTTTCTCAAAGCTTCTTCTTTTATAAAGACAAAAAGAGAAGCTACACTTCTCTCTATTTCTTTATTTCTTCCAAGCCTTCATAGGCAGAAAAGATTTTTTTTTGTAAAAATGCCCTGCTATCTGCGTTGATAGGATGGGCTATATCGCGAAAGTCTCCATCAGGCAATCTCCTGCTAGGCATGGCCACAAAAACACCATTATATCCTTCCACGATTTTAATATCATGAATTACAAAAGCGTCATCTAGGGTAATGGAGGCAATAGCTTTCATTTTCCCCCCACCTTCCACTTTTTTTATGCGTATATCAGTGATATTTAGCATGTCTTTTCCTTTCTACTTTCTAGCTTTACTTTCTCCATAAATCAGCCCGATATTAACATATCTCTATTTATTTTTCAATCTTACTAAAAGCCTGAGCTTTTTCTTTTTGGATAAAGCTTCTTC
>DASRNA010000157.1:0-3105 GCA_035647655.1 Clostridia bacterium
CCAAGATTCTATTAGAAAAAATAAAACAGACTTTATTTCAAAAGAAGAGTTATATGAAAAGCAAAAAGAATATCTAAGGGATTATAATAAGCGCTGCAGAATAGACTTTTTAGACAATAAAGAGCTGGATACGGCCATGAAATTTATGCGTTTTCATCTGCTTCAAGCCACCACTAGAGATAGCTATGGAAACATTTCAGCCAAGGGCCTTTCTGGTGAGGGCTATGAGGGGCACTATTTTTGGGATACAGAGATATTTTTATTTCCTGTTTGGCTCTTATGGGATAAAAAAAGAGCCAAAAACCTCCTACTCTATAGATATGGCCTGCTTGATATTGCCAGGGCCAGAGCAAAGGAGATGGGAAATAGCAGGGGCGCCTGCTTTTCCTGGAGGACCATATCTGGGATAGAATCATCAGGCTACTTCCCGGCGGGTTCTGCCCAGTACCATATTAACTTTGATATTGCCTATACCTTTATTCAGTGGTGGCTTTCAAATTACGATTGGGATTTTTTAATAACTTATTCTATGGAAGTACTAATAGAAACAGCCAGAACGGCCCTTGAAATTGGCTCCTTTGAAAAGGGGAAATTTCATATCCATGGCGTTACAGGTCCTGATGAGTATACGGCCCTGGTATCTGATAATTACTATACCAATAAAATGGCCCAGTATAATTTATCCTGGGCAGTAAAACTCTGGCATAAGCTGGAAAAAGAAAGATGGGATGACTGGATAAAACTAAAAGAAAAGCTTAGTGTTAGCCAAGGAGAAATCGAAAAAATGCAAGAAGCTGCCCAAAATATGGTCTTTATATATGATAAAGAAAAAGGCATAAGGGTCCAAGATGCAAGTTTTCTGCAAAAGGCCAAGTGGCCAAAGGAAAATAAGAAGAGACCTCTTCTTTTACATTATCACCCGCTGAATATTTATCGGCATCAAATTATTAAACAAGCAGATACCGTACTAGGTCAGTATCTTTTAGGGGAAGAAAATGAAGAAATAATGAGAAAGAGCTTTTATTATTATGAGGAAATAAATACCCATGATTCTTCTTTATCTAGATCCATAAGTGGCCTTATGGCCGCAAGACTAAGAGATGAGAAAAAAGCCTATGACTATTTTATGGACTCGGTTTATCTAGATATAGAAGACCTGCAGGAAAATACCAGGGATGGACTTCATATGGCAAATATAGGAGGGTCCCTTTTATCAGTACTAAGGGGCTTTGGGGGCCTTACTATAGAAGAGGAGGGGCTTTATATAAATCCCTTTTTGCCTAAGAAGCTAGGAAGACTAAGCTTTAGGTTTACTTGGAGAGAGGCCCTGCTAGAAGTTTTACTTGAGGGGGAAGAGGTGGATATAAGGAAGATCTCTGGGCCTAAGAGGGAAATTATACTAAGGGGGGAAAAAATAAGGCTGGGGGAAAAGGCCGTCTTATTTGATCTAGATGGGGTACTAACTGGGACTTCAGATAATCATTATGAAGCTTGGAAAAAAATGAGCAAGGAACTAGCCTATGATCTGCCAGAAAACTTTCGGGATAAACTTCGGGGAATAGGAAGAATGGAGTCCATTGATCTTATTTTAGAAGATTTTGGCCTTAGCTATTCATTAGAAGAAAAGATTAGACTAACTGATAGGAAAAATGACTATTATAAAGAATCAATTAGGCATTTTGGCCAGGATAATCTTTATCCAGGAGTGCTGGAGCTCTTAAGAGAGCTCAGAAAAAGGAAGGTTAAAATTGGCCTGGTTTCTGCCAGTGCAAATGCCAAGGCCTTAATAAAGAGTATGGAGATCGAAAAGTATTTTGATGAAGTTGTTGATCCCCGCCAAATAAAAAAGGGAAAGCCCCATCCCGATCCATTTCTTGCAGCAGCAAAGGGGCTAAAAGTTTTGCCAAAAGATTGTTTGGGAGTAGAAGACGCCCTGGCGGGCATAGAAAGTATAAATGCAGCGGGAATGACCTCGCTAGGAATTGGAGGGAGCGATCTAGCTCAGGCAGACTTTAGATATAAGACGATAAAAGAAGCTTCAGACTTTATAATAAGGTGGGTGGAGGAAGATTATGGCAGAAATTAGTATTAAAAACTTAACCAAGGTATATGATAATGGATTTAAAGCTGTTAAGTCTATTGATCTGGATATAAAAGACCAGGAGTTTATGGTTTTAGTTGGTCCTTCGGGTTGTGGCAAATCCACTGTACTTAGAATGATTGCTGGCCTAGAAGAAATAACATCTGGGGAACTTCGTATTGGGGGCGAGCGGATGAATGAAGTAGACCCCAGGGATAGAAATATTGCTATGGTTTTTCAAAATTATGCACTTTATCCACATATGAGTGTCTATGACAATATGGCCTTTGGCTTAAAGCTAAAGAAATTAGACAAGGCAGAGATTAAAAAAAGAATAGAGGAGGCAGCCAGGGCCCTGGATATAGAGAACCAGCTAAGCAAAAAGCCCAAACTGCTTTCTGGTGGACAAAGGCAAAGGGTGGCCCTGGGCAGGGCCATTGTTAGAAATCCCAGAGTCTTTTTAATGGATGAGCCTCTTTCCAACCTGGATGCAAAGCTAAGGGTACAGATGAGAGCTGAACTTATAAAACTACATGAAGAATTAAAGACAACCTTTGTCTATGTTACCCATGATCAGACAGAGGCCATGACCATGGGTTCTAGAATTTGTGTTTTAAAAGATGGAGAGATACAACAGGTGGCAACTCCAGAGGAGATATATAATAAACCAGATAATTTATTTGTAGCAAGTTTTATTGGTTCTCCTCAAATGAACTTTTATAAGGGCGAGCTGATAAAGGAGGGGGGGGACTACTTCTTGGCGGGAAAAAATAAAAAATATGGGGACTTTAAATTCCCCCTTACAAAGGCTCCAGAAGAAAAACTCCGTCCCTATATAGACAAGGAAGTGATTCTAGGGGCCAGGCCGGAACATATGACTATAAGTAATGACCAGGGATTAAAGGCAGAGGTTATGGTTACAGAACTTCTTGGCAGTGAGATACATGTACATGTCTATGTACAAGATGAGGTCCATACTGCCAAGGTAGAGGCTCCAACCAAGATAAGGGCAGGGGATGTTATAG
>DASRNA010000158.1:0-4616 GCA_035647655.1 Clostridia bacterium
GGGGGTAATTAGTAGCCATCACACTCATATCTGGTCTCTAGACAGTGAGCATCATGTCTTATCCACTCATTTGGTGCTTGATAAAAGTCTTAGTTTAGACCAAGTAATAGAAATCAAAAGGCAAGCCAGAGAAAAAATAGACTATTTAAAAATCGAGCATATTACAATAGAAGTGGACTTTGAAGATGATGATTGTGGGCTGCAATAAAAAGAAATGTAAAGCTAGGACCAAAGCATATTAAAAGATAGTAAATTACAATCCACAAAGAAAAAGACACAGGCTCTTTTATCAAGAGCCTGTGTCTTTTTATGGTTTTATAGGAACACTTTCTTTTTCAGGCGGCATAAGATCATTAAAAGCGCTTGTAAGCATCAATTTAATCCTGTTTATCTGGTTTACTTCACTGGCTCCTGGATCATAATCTATGGGAGCAATATTTGCCATGGGATAGCTTCGCTTTAATTCATTGATGATGCCCTTTCCTACAATATGATTAGGTAGGCAGGCAAAGGGTTGAAGGCAAAGTATATTGTTGACTCCCTCTTCAAGTAGGCTCACCATTTCGGCAGTTAAGAGCCATCCTTCTCCTGTTTGGTTTCCCAAAGAAAGATGCCTATTTGCCTTACTAGCTAGATCTTTAATATTATGGGGAGGAGAAAAACGTTTGCTAGCCTTAAAGGCACTTACTGCCTCTTTCCTATAATAGTCTAGTATTTTAATGGCAGTAGAATTTAAAATGCTCCCTATTAAATCCTTTTTAATGATTTCTTTGTGTCTAATTACTCTATTATAGGTAGCATAATAAAAGAAGTCCAAAAGTTCTGGTACGACAGCCTCAGCTCCTTCTTCTTCTAAAAAGCTGACAATATCATTATTGGCTGTAGGATGATATTTTACTAGGATTTCTCCTACCACACCAACCTGGGGCTTTTTTAAATCTTCATAAATTTGCAGATGATCAAAATCTCTAATTATATTTCTTAGATTGTTTTTAAAATCCTTAAAGCTCCCATTTATTAGACTTTCTTGGCATTTATCGACCCAATAATCGTAAAGCCTATTGGCTGAGCCGCTAATTCTTTCATAGGGTCTGATTTTATAGAGGACCTTCATAAAGACGTCCCCATATACGACTCCCATAAGAAGATTGTGGATAAGTTTAGGGGTTATTTTAAAACCGGGATGTTTTTCTAAGCCCACTGCATTAAGAGAAATAAGGGGAGTATTGTCAAAGCCTCCGTCCTCCAAAGCTTTTTTGATAAAGGCTATATAGTTGGTGGCCCTACATCCTCCTCCTGTTTGAGAGATTATAAGTGCAGTTTTATCTAGATCATACTGGCCAGATTTTAAGGCTTCCATCAACTGTCCTATCGTTATAATTGCAGGAAAGCAGGCGTCGTTATTTACACATTGTAGTCCTTCATCTATGGCCTGCTTGTCTACAGAGGGCAGTACTTCTACCTTGTATCCACTCTTGGCCGCTGCAGCTTTAAAGAATTGAAAATGCATGGGAGACATTTGAGGGCATAAAATGGTATATTCCTCACTCATTTTTTTGGTAAAAAGCGTTCTTTTCTTTTCGCTTTTTCTTTTTCTTACTGTAATAGGATTCTTGTCTCTTTCTTTTATGGCAGCCATAAGAGAGCGTATTCTTATTCTAACGGCGCCCAAATTATTGATCTCATCTATTTTGACCAGGGTATAAATTTTATTGTTTTTTTCTAGGATTTCTGCAACTTGGTCGCTTGTAACAGCATCTAAGCCACAGCCAAAGGAATTAAGCTGGACGAGCTCTAGATCTTTTTGCCTAGCAACATAGCTAGCAGCAGAATACAATCTAGTATGGTAACTCCACTGGTCTATTACCCGAAGGGGCCTTGGGGCCTTTGCTAAATGAGAAAGAGAAGTCTCAGAAAGCACAACAAAACCATAGGACTGAATCATTTCAGGGATACCGTGGTTAATTTCAGGATCAAGATGATAGGGGCGTCCAGCTAGCAAGATACCTTTTTTCTTATTTCTTTTCATATAGTCCAAGGTTTCTTGGCCTTTTTTTTGTATTTTTTCCTTGTAGGCTAATAATTCTTTGTAGCCTAAATCTACGGCTTCTTTTGTTTCCTTAAAAGAAATGTTTTCTTCCCTTAATTCTTGAAAGAGTTTTTTAGTGAGAAGCTTTTTATCATTTAAATTAACAAAGGGCTTATAGAACTTTATTCCTAAATCATCAAACTCAAAATTTGAATGGATGGTTTCAGGATAAGAAGTTACCACAGGGCAATTAAAGTGGTTGCCTGCCTCCTTGTCTTCTATTATGGTATAGGGCACACAAGGATAGAAGATTTTTCTAAGCTTTTTATTTATTAGGTCCTGAATATGGCCGTGGGCTATTTTAGCAGGATAACAAACAGATTCTGAGGGGATGGTGTTTATACCCATTTCATATATTTTTTTGTTAGAGTGTCCTGACAAGACTACTCTATAACCCAATTTTGTAAAAAAAGTAAACCAGAAGGGGTAATCCTCATAGATGTTGAGTACTCTTGGTATTCCAATAAGGCCTCTTGGGGCCTTATCTAGAGGCAGGGCCTTATAGTTAAAGACCTCTTTATAATTATAGGCATATAGGTTTGGGATCTCTTCCTTGGTTTTTTCTTCCTTGGAGCTATTGTATAATTCAGCCCCTTTTTCACATCTATTGCTGGACACAAAATATCTACCATCATTAAATTTACTTATGGTAAGCAGGCAATTGTTACCACACAGGCCACATCTTTTCATTTTTGAAGAAATTTCAAAGGCCTCCAGTTCTTCTTTTTTTAGTAGACTTGAACTTGCTCCCGTGTATCTTTCTTTGGCGATAATAGCAGCACCGAAGGCTCCCATAATACCAGCTATATCAGGCCTGATTACTTTTTTTCCTGTTAAGAGCTCAAAAGCTCTTAAGACAGAATTGTTGTAGAAGGTGCCTCCTTGAACCACGATTTTGTCTCCTAAGTCATCAAAGGAATTAAATCGTATGACCTTAAATAAGGCGTTTTTTATAACGGAGATACTTATACCTGCAGCTATATCGGCCACAGTAGCTCCTTCTCTTTGCGCCTGTTTGACCTTTGAGTTCATAAATACCGTACATCTAGTCCCAAGATCCACAGGATGCTCAGAGAAATAGCTGTTTTTAGCGAAAGTTTTTACATCGGTATTTAAAGACTTGGCAAAGGTTTCGATAAAAGATCCACAGCCTGAGGAACAGGCTTCATTTAAGCTTACAGAATCGATAACACCATTTTTTATTTTTAAGCTCTTCATATCTTGGCCGCCTATATCAAGGACAAAATCAAGACCACTAGAAAAATAGTCAGCGGCTTTATAGTGGGATATGGTTTCTATTTCTCCCATATCGACTTGCAGAGCGGACTTTACCAGATGTTCTCCATATCCGGTAACAGTTGAATTAACAATATGGATCTCCTTATTATCCAAAATCTCATAAAGATTTTTTAGGGCAGAAATAACAGACTGGAGTGGATTTCCCCTATTGCTATCATAAAAAGAATGGAGAAGATTCTTATCCTTATCAATAAGTGCGATTTTTGTAGTGGTGGACCCAGCATCTATGCCAAGAAAGGCTTCACCCCTATAAGAGTTTATATCCTTTCTTTTCACCCTTGCCTTATTGTGTCGATAGATGAATTCATCGTATTCTTTCTGCCCCTTAAAAAGGGGGTCCAGTTCTTTTTTTCTTTGAAGGGGCTGATTATTTCTGTCCTGCACTTTCTTTAAGAGGTCCCCATAATTCATTGTTTTTGCTTTTTTTGCATTAATGGCGGCACCTAGGGCAACAAAATATTCTGAGTTTTTTGGAAAGATAACTTCCTTATCGCTCAGAGCCAGAGTGTCTATAAAACGCTCTCTTAATTCAGATAAAAAGGTTAAAGGTCCTCCTAGAAAGGCAATATTGCCCCTTATAGGCCTTCCTTGGGCCAGTCCACTGATGGTTTGGTTTACTACAGCTTGAAATATGGACGCAGCAATGTTTTCTTTGCTGGCTCCTTCATTTAATAAGGGTTGAATATCAGTTTTAGCAAAAACTCCACACCTTGAAGCAATGGGGTAAATGGTATTATGGTTTTTGGCTAATTCATTGAGTCCCTGGGCATCTGTTTCTAGCAGGATGGCCATTTGATCGATAAAGGCCCCTGTTCCACCAGCGCAGGATCCATTCATTCTTTGCTCTAATTGGCCACGGAGGTAGGTTATTTTGGCGTCTTCACCACCAAGCTCTATGGCTACATCTGTGTGGGGGATTTTCTCTTGAATGGCTGTAGTCCCAGCAGCCACCTCCTGGATAAAAGGTATATCAAAAGCCTTAGATACATCTAGTGCTCCTGATCCCGTTGCATTTATTTTTGTTTTCTTATCAGCTATTATAGTGTGGCAATCACTTAACATAGTAAAAAGGGCTTCTCTAACATTTGAATAATGTCTTTTATACTCTTTATGAACTATATTGTCTTGCTCATCCAAGACTAGAATTTTTACCGTTGTTGAACCAATGTCTAATCCTATATTAAATACACTATTCATAAGAACCTCCAAGGATAATAAGCTAAAACAC
>DASRNA010000159.1:0-12736 GCA_035647655.1 Clostridia bacterium
CCAGTATAGGGGCCCTTAATGGCGCTCTTTTTGCCCTGGGCAAAATTGACACCCTACTTGATTTATATGAAAACTTTGATGTGGATTTATACTTTAAATTTGGTGAAAAAGACATAGAAAGGTTTGATCTTGATGATATTAAGGTAACTGATCTTCCCCAGCTAACAAAGATGGTCTACCAGCTTTTAAAACAAGGGGGAGTGGATATTACCCCTCTTAAAAGTAAACTAGAAGAAGAGGTAGATGAAAATGAGCTCCGCCGGAGCGACATAAATTTAGGTCTTGTCACCCTAGGCATTCCAAAGATAAGGCCACTGGAAGTATTTGTAGAAGAAATTCCCCAGGGCAAGGTACATGAGTATCTTATAGCCAGTGCCTACTTGCCTTTTTTTAAGGCCGATGAGCGCCGCTACATAGATGGCTGGTTTGTAGATAATGTTCCACTGGATTTGCTCTTAAAAAAAGGCCCCTTTGAACAGATTTATGTTATTCGTTCTCATAGTGGGGGACTTATAAATAGCGACTGGAATAGGGAGGAAGTAGTTCTAATGACTCCCAGCCGGCCAGTAGGCCCCAGTTATAATCTAAACCAGAAAAAAATGAAAGAAAATCTCCTTATGGGATATTATGATATGCTTCGGGTCCTAAAGGGCTATGAGGGCAAAAGATTTTATTTTAAAGACTTGCCAGATTTAAAGAAGGTTTTACTCAATGAAGAGGTCTTAAGACAATTCAAAAAACGATTTTCCAAGTTAGAGGACTATGATGTGCAGAGGTATTTTTATGAAGAACTTTTGCCTGGACTTGCTAAATCCCTTAATCTTGGGGTAAAATCGACTTATCAGGAGATCTTTTTGGAGTTGCTAGAGGCAGGGGGATATTATTTGGATATTTATCCCAACCGTGTCTATGATATAGAGACCTACATAGAAGAGTTAAGAGAAGCACTAAGTAAAAAAGAAGTAGAATGGAATCTTAAAGAGAAGGTTTTTAGTGAGGTAGCCAAGTATACCTGGGGCTGGTTTGGAGATCTTCAGAGCCTGGTCCTTGCCTTTCTCGATTTGATGGTAAGTTGCCAAGGGAGGTAAAAATGGATAGATTTGAACAAGAACTAATGGATCCCCAGTATGACAATGCCTATCATAATGCCATGCTGGCTTTAAGCCGGGAAGAAAAATATGACAGCTACTATAAAAAGCTTGAATTCGGAACGGCAGGCATGAGGGGGAAAAGAGGAGTGGGACCCAATAGGATGCATATCTATCAGGTCCGCAGGGTCAGTGCAGCCTTTGCCCAGTATCTTTTAGAAGAAAGTGAAAGTCCCAGCTGCGCGATTGCCTTTGATTCTCGTCACGGTTCCCTAGAGTTCTCCCGGGAGACAGCGGTTACCATGGCCAGTCGCGGCGTTAAGGTCCATTTATTTCGAGACTTTTCTGCCACACCAGAGCTAAGTTATGCTATGCGAGAGCTTAGGGCCACAGGAGGCGTGGTGATTACCGCCAGCCATAATCCCAAGGAGTATAATGGCTATAAGGTATATCATTCTTCAGGAAGGCAGCTGCTAGAAGATGAAGCGGAAAAGATTATTGAGCATCTAGAAAGACTCCCCAGCACCCTAAACAATCAAAGCTATAGCGAGCTGATTGAGGAGGGCCTAATTGAGTTTATCTCCATAGACCTCTTAGAAAATTATGATAAGACCATTTTTTCGGGGATAAAAAGATCCAGTAATCAAGAGTTAAAAGTGGTTTATTCTGCCCTTCATGGTGTAGCAGGAAGGGGAACCCAGAGTCTACTTAAGCGTATGGGTGTGGAGTGTATTCCCGTTCAAAGCCAGATTGAGCCCGATGGAGATTTCCCCGAAGTTCATTATCCCAACCCCGAGGATGTCAGTGTCTTTGAAAAGGCAATAGAAATCGGAGAAAAAGAAGAAGCAGACCTGCTTCTTGCTAGCGATCCTGATGGAGACCGCCTGGGAGTTATGGTGGCTCATAGGGGAAGCTATCAGCCCTTAACAGGCAATGAGATTGGGCTTTTAATGGCCCAGTATCTTCTAAGTATAGAGGCAGGGGAGATTATCACCTCCATTGTTAGTACCTACCTGCTTGATGAGCTGGCAAAAAAATATAATGTCCGCCTAACTAGAACCCTAACTGGTTTTAAGTATATTGGCGAGCGCATGAACCATATCTACAATTTTGTTCTAGGCTTTGAAGAGAGCTATGGCTATCTTTCCCTAGACCATGCCAGAGACAAGGATGCCATCCAAGCAGCAGGCAGACTATGTGAGATGGCCAGGGTCTATAAAGAAGAAGGAAGAACCCTAGTTGATGTTCTAGAAGAGCTCTACTTAACCTATGGCTATGAGAAAAACACCCAGATTGTCTATGAGCTAGAAGGGGCCAAGGGGGCAGAAAAAATCCAGAAGATGATGGAGGATTTTAGAAATAACCCCCTATCAGAACTTGCAGGAGCTGGGCTTCTTAAGAGTATTGACTACTTAAAAGAAGAAACAGGACTTCCAAAGGCAAATGTCCTTATGCGCTTTTATGAAGGAGGCCACTGGTTGGCCTATCGGCCCTCAGGAACAGAACCCAAACTAAAAATTTATGTGGGCATTCGAAGTAAAACAAGAGAAGAAGCCGAAGAAATCTATGAAAGGGCATATAAGGAGCTAGAAGAAAGTTCCTTATAAAGCCTATCTGCAGTTTTATACAAGCTAGCTAGAACCCCCCCGGTGCTCGGCAAAGAAGCTAGCACCGGGGGAGTTTCTTTTGCCGTAGTAATTTTTCCGGATGACAAGCAGGCCGCTTTATGGCTATTTAGTATGTAAATAAGGAAATAAAAAAAGATAATGATAGCAAAGTATTGACAAGCGCAATGACTAAATGGTAGTATACTAGTGAAACGTAGCATACTACTCAAATCAGAAGCCAAAGGGTAAAGGGAATGAAAAAAGAAAGAATTAAAAAACCCATCAGTTATAAAGCCCAAGTCTATGAGGCTATCTTAGAAGAGATAACCACCCATAAAATAAATAGTGATCAAATATATTCAGAGCAGTGGCTTGCTGATTATTTTTCTGTTTCTAGAACCCCTGTAAGAGAGGCTCTTCTTCAACTAAGGGCAGAAGGCTTCGTTCAAACCTTACCAAATCGTGGCTTTGTTGTAAAACCAATGTTGCTTGAAGATGCCTATACAATATTTCAAACCCGTGCTGCTATTGAAGGATACTGCGCGGCCCATCTAGCAAGGAACATTGATAGTCCAGAAGCCTTGTCTACAGTCCAAGAGATAAATTTACTTCTTAAAAAAGTTAGTAAAAACTTTAACCGAGAAGATGAAATAGATTTCCACTTGGAAATCATCAAATTTTCCAAGAACCCTGAGTTTGTAAATATATTTAAAAACATGAGGGCCAAAATCGATATATACTGGACAGAGGTAGTCAATATAGAAAACAGACCAGAAGAAGCCCAAAGAGAACACGAAGTAATTATGGAGTCGATTCTAGCGGGTGATGATTATGGTGCCTTTAGAGCCAGTGAAGATCATCTTTTTACTACCTACAATATGATTAAAGACAGTGATCTCTTTAAAAAGAAATAAAAGGTGTGACATTAAAAAAACACTTTTTTATTTATAGGAACTAGTATGTTACATACTTTAATAAAAAACAACAGAATTTTCCCTGTTCTTACCCAGTTTTTTATTTGCTTGTACTAGTATGTAACATACGTCCCATCTTTAACTCTACACAAAACACTTAGGAGGTGTACTGGAATGTCAAACTTCAAAGTATTGATGACAGATTCAATATTTCCAGACCAAGAAAAAGAAAGGGCTATGCTAGAAGAAATCGGAGCAGAACTTCTTCTGTCTGATTCTCAAGACCCAGCCCAACTAGCAAAGCTCGCAAAAGACTGCGACGCGATTATAGTAACCTTTGCAGAGGTGACTAGGGAAGTAATTTCTGCCTGCGAAAAGTGCAAGGTTATTGTAAGAACAGGTATTGGAGTCAACAATGTTGATGTAAAGGCTGCTACAGAAAAAGGAATCATTGTAGCCAATGTGCTTAACTACTGTATACCAGAAGTTGCGGACCATGCTATGGCCTTAATGCTAGCCAGCCTTAGAAAAATCATAGTCTATAACAAGGTAGTTCGCTGCGGTGTATGGGATATGAATCAAGGTAGCATCTCAAGGATTGGAAGCCTAACCCTTGGACTTTATGGATTTGGAAATATTTCTAGAGAGGTTGCCCTAAGGGCAAAGGCCTTTGGAATGAAGGTAGTAGCCTATGATCCTTTCTTAGAAGATTCGATATTTGAAGAATATGGTATTGAAAGAAAAGTCGATTTAGAAGAATTTATCCAGTCCGCTGATGTTCTTTCTTTACATCTAGGTCTTAATGAGCACACCTATCAAATCATAAATAAAAAGACCTTTGAGCTAATGAAAGAAAGCGCTATTTTAGTTAATGTTTCTAGGGGCGGACTAGTAAATGAAGATGATTTACTTTATGCAATTGAAAACAATCTAATTGCAGGATGCGCCCTAGATGTAATGGCAGATGAGCCGGGTGATATGCATTCAAGACTATTAACCTATAAGAATGTAATTGTCACCCCCCATGCGGCCTTTTACTCAGAAGAATCAAATGAAGAACTAAGAACCAAAGCAACAGAACAAGTTCTACAAACACTTACCAAAGGTTATCCAGAATTTTGGGTAAACAAAAAAGAATTAGAAACAAAAGGAGAAAGAAAATGAAAAAACCTTGGCATCAAGAAAAATGGTTTACTAGCTCTTGGAACTTTGCTGATGAGGTAACTAGAGACTTTAACTTTGCTAAAGACATCAAGTTCCACGACGTTTCCCTTCGTGATGGCGAGCAACAAGCAGGTCTTATTTTTACAAAGGATCAAAAGATTGCCCTAGCAGAAAAAATGGCAGAACTAGGCATGCATCGTATTGAAGCTGGTATGCCAGCAGTATCCAAGCAAGATAGAGACGCCATTATCGAAATTGAAAAAAGAAATCTAGGAATGGACGTTTTTGCCTTTGCTAGATGTATGCGTGAAGATGTTCTAAGAGCCGTAGACTGCGGAGTAAAAAACATTGTTATTGAAATTCCTGCTAGTGAACATGTTGTTGAACATGCCTACAAATGGGAGTATGAAAAAGCAATAGAACTTGCTATAGATGCAACACAATGTGCCAAAGAGAATGGATTATACACAGTGTTTTTCCCCATCGATGGAACCCGTACGGAACTAGGAACTTTTACCGAACTAATTACTAGAGTAGCCAATGAAGGTCATATGGACGCCCTAGCAGTGGTAGATACCTTTGGTGGTTTAGCACCAGCTGCATGTTCCTATTTGATAAAGAAAATAAAAACAGTTATTGATAAGCCACTGGAAGTACACTTCCATGATGACTTTGGTCTGGGTGCAGCAAATACACTTATGGCCCTATCTGCAGGAGCTGAAGTAGCTCACACAACAATAACAGGTATAGGCGAAAGAGCGGGTAATGCTGCCTATGAAGATGTTGCCTTGTCTTTACTCACCATGTACGGGATTGACACAGGTCTAAAGTATGAGAAAATGAATGAGCTCTCAAAAATGATGAGAGATTTTTCAGGACATACGATTGCTCCAAATAGAGGAATTGTTGGGCCTACCCTAGCTGATATTGAATCAGGACTTGTTGCAGACTGGTATGCCAATGCACACAAGGAACATCCACTAGAGCTTTCCCCTTATGATTATTCACTGGTTGGACATGAGAGTGCCAAGGTTGTAATCGGAAAAATGAGCGGAATTTCTACGGTAGATATCTACTTGGATCAACTAGGAATTGAATGTGATAGTAGAGAAGCTAAACTTGAAATAGTTGCTAAAATCAAAGAAAAAGCTTTCTTAAAGCATGGTCTGCTAACTGTGGAAGAGTTTAGAGAAATAGTTTTCAAGGTTCTTGGAAAATAAAACATAACTGTTAAAACCAAACGAAAGCATAGCATAATGGAGGCTAAAATGTTTAAAAGATCAGTGAGTATAATGGTTCTTCTTTTACTAATTTTTGCACTAGTTAGTTGTGGAGCTCCGGCAGAAGAAAAAGCAGAAGAAACAAGCCAGGAAGCCGTCGCAGAGGAAGAAGAAGCGGTAGAAGAAGAGGAAGAAGCTGTTGAAGTTGATGGAGAAGTTTTCCAGATAAAATTTGCAAACAATGGCGTTTCTGATATGGCTCATCCACAAAATGAAGCGATGACCTTTTTTAAAGACACGGTGGAAGAACTCTCAGAAGGCCGCATTAAAGTCAGCCTGCATATCGCCGGATCTCTTGGTGATGCGCGCACAATCATGGAAGGCGTTCAACTTGGAACCATTGAAATGGGAGACGTTGAAAATGGCGTAATGTCAGGTTTTGTACCTGAAGCAGGAATCTTTGATTTACCCTATATCTTTGATGATTTAGAGCATGCTCATGCAGTTCAGGCCGGAGAAGTAGGAGATTATTTACGCGAAGAATACCTAGATATCGGCGTAAGAAACCTAGCCTTTAACGACGGTGGTTTTAGATATTTCACAACAAGTAAAAGAGCCCTTACCGATGCAGAATCCTTTGATGGCATGAAAATAAGGGTTATGGAAAGCGATATTATGATCAAAACAATAAACGCTTTTGGTGGCTCAGCTGTTCCTATGGCCTTTGGTGAATTATACACTGCACTACAGCAAGGCACCGTAGAAGGACAAGAAAATCCTTTAGACCTAATCTATGCCCAAAGTTATGCAGAAGTACAAGACTATCTTTCACTAAGTGAACACTTCTATTATCCAAGACAATACATCATTAATGAAGATTTTTATCAAAGCCTACCAGCAGGTCTACAAGAAATCATTGCTGATACAGCCCTTGAAGCCTGTCAAAAGCAAAGAGAGTTTCTAGTAGAATACACTAAATCTATGATGGGTGAATTAAAAGAGCAAGGTTTTGAAGTTGTTGAGTTTGATAAAGAATATTTTCAAAAACTATCAACAGACCTGTGGCCAGAATTCTATGCTTCAGTAGGAAACGGAGACGAAGAACTAGGAAAATGGTTAGTCGATTCTGTTAGAGCTGAGGTTCAATAAGAGACTTTATCAACGATATAGGGCAGCCTAAATTTATAATCTAGGCTGCCCTTTTGAAAGAAGGGAATTATATGATTCAGAAAATCCTTGATAAGGCAATTAAATATCTACTAGTAATTGCTATGATGTTGATTTCTGCTTTATCATTCTACCAGGTAGTGACCCGTTATGCCTTTAATAATCCTTCAACTTGGAGTGAAGAATTAATCAGATTTATCTTTGTTTGGGCCTCCTGTCTGGGTGCAGCTATCGGGATAAAAGAGCATATACACATTGGAATCGATGTTATAGTTAATTTCTTTTCGCCAAAAATTAGGATGGTTGTTGATGTAATCATCCATTTGGTTTTAGGTGTTTTCGCTGTTTTTATGATTAAGTATGGGTATGCACTCACCCTAAAAACTAGAGTGCAATTAAGTCCTGCTCTTAGGATACCTATGAGCTATGTTTACCTAGCAGTTCCAGTAATGGGTGTTTTAATAATCTTTTACGCCTCATTAGAGATTGCAAGAATTCTAAAGCAGAAAGGATTGGAAGAACAATGTTAACGGTATTAGTAGTTGTATTATTGGTCTGCTTTGTATTTAACATTCCTATTGGCTTTGCTTTAGGTGTTGCATCCATAGGAAGTTTACTAGCAGGAGGAAACCCAGATCAGCTGATTATGGTCCCTCAAAGAATAGTAGCAAGTATGAACTCTTTTCCTCTACTTGCCATCCCTTTATTTATGGTGGCGGGTTCAGTTATGGAAATAGGTGGTGTTTCTAAGAGAATTGTTACGGCGGCCTCTTCCCTAATTGGTCATATCCGGGGAGGACTGGCCAGTGTTTCTATTATGGCCTGTACTTTCTTTGCTGCTATTTCAGGTTCAACACCAGCTACAGCAGCAGCGATTGGATCCCTGACCATACCTGAAATGAGACAAAGAGGCTATCCTGATGACTATTCATCAGCAGTAGTAGCCGCCTCATCTTGTTTGGGAGTAGTCATTCCTCCAAGTATAACCATGGTTGTATTTGGTGTTACAGGAAATATATCCATTGGAAAAATGCTAATTGGTGGAGTTATTCCTGGGCTTTTGATTGCCAGCATGCTGATTGCCACAAATGTATATTTTAGTAGAAAGGCTGATTTTCCTACCGAGCCAAAGGAATCAAGAAAGCAAAGACTTACGGCACTTAAGGAAGCCTTTTGGGCACTGATGATGCCAGTAATTATACTAGCTGGAATTATGAGTGGAGTCTTTACTCCAACAGAATCAGCTGCTGTGGCAGTGGTTTATGGTCTCATAGTCAGCTTATTTATCTACAAAGAAATGTCTCTTAAAGACCTAGTCCCAGTATTTTATAAGGCGGCCTTAAACTCAGCTATGATTATGTTATTAATTGGAACAGCTGGACCCTTTGGTTGGATAATGACGGTACAAGATGTGCCAAATATGGTTTCCACGGCCATCTTGTCCATTTCGGATAACTACTATGTAATCTTTAGCCTAGTCTTACTAATCTACTTAATTTTAGGAACCTTTATGGAGACAGCGGCTATTATCATGCTAACGGTGCCAATACTTACCCCTATTATGGTAAATATTGGAGCGGATATGGTCCATTATGGCGTAGTTAGTGTAATTGCTTTAGCCATTGGAATGGCCACCCCACCGGTTGGGATTGCCTTATTTGCAACCTGCGGTGTATCAAAAGTAACCATGGCTCAGATAAGTAAACAAATCTGGCCCTTCTTACTGGTGATGATCTTGGCCCTATTTGTCTTAATGCTAGTTCCTCAAATAGTTACCTTCTTACCAAATCTTATGATGGGTTAATAATAGACAAAGCTTAGGAGAAAAGATAGTGAAAAAAAAATTAGCCTTAAAAAAACATAGAGAGTGGAAAGGCAAGCTTGAAATTGTAACAAGAAGTCCCGTTGAAAACAAGGAAGATTTAGCCATTGCCTATACACCTGGAGTGGCTGAGCCCTGCCTTGAAATTCAAGCTGATGAATCCTTGGCTTATGACTACACAGGCAAGGGGAATCTAGTTGCTGTTATATCCGATGGGACTGCTGTATTAGGCCTAGGGGATATTGGACCATCAGCCAGTATGCCTGTTTTAGAAGGAAAGTGTGCTTTATTTAAAAAGTTTGCAGATATCAATGCCATTCCCATCTGTATCGATTCCAAAGAGGTCGATGAGATTGTTTCGGCCATAACCTTGATTTCCAAGAGTTTTGGCGGAATAAATTTAGAAGATATAAGCGCCCCCAGATGTTTTGAAATCGAAAAAAGATTGGTTGAAACACTGGATATACCAGTTTTTCACGATGATCAACATGGAACGGCCATTGTTACTGCAGCAGCCCTAATCAATGCAGTTAAATTAGTAAAAAAAGATCCTAGTACAATTAGGATTGTTATTTCCGGAGCAGGGGCAGCAGGAATATCAATAGCCAGGCTCTTAATAAATATGGGTTTTGGAGATATCCTTCTTTGTTCAAGCAAGGGGGCCATCTACGAGGGGGCTCCAGACAACAATAGTGAAAAAGAAGAAATTGCCAAGATTACCAATAGATCTCAGCGTAGGGGCTCCTTAGAAGACGTGATCAAAGGCGCTGACGTTTTAATTGGTGTGTCAATGCCCAAGATAGTAAGCGAAGAAATGGTCGCTTCTATGGCAGATAAGCCTATTGTATTTGGACTGGCCAATCCTATTCCAGAAATTATGCCTGAAGCCGCCAAAAGGGCTGGGGCAGCCATTGTGGCTACAGGCCGCTCAGATTATCCCAATCAGGTCAACAATGTCCTAGCCTTTCCAGGGATTTTTAAAGGCGCCTTACTGGCCAGAGCTCCAGGCATAACAGAAGAGATGAAGGTTGTTGCCGCAAGAGCAATTGCACAGGTAGTAAGCGAGGAGGAACTAAGTCCTGATTATATTTTACCCGATGCCTTTAATGAAGAAGTAGTTAAAAGCGTCTCTAGGGCAATTATAAAAGAGGCTGAGCGAAACAAGTCCTAGCCTAGAGACTTCATCCTTTTGATAAAAATCGTATCTAAATTAAAGTTGAGGGTAAGCTTGTAAAGCAAGTTTTACATTCTAATTTCCGCCTTGGTATAGCAGCTTGATATAAAGCTTGAGGCCTGCTTTCAACTTTTTGATGGATACGATTTTTTGAACTTTACTTCCTGATAATATATACTTTAGAGGACTTCTACACTTGGTTTTCAAAGATTAGAGGTCCTTAGATTGGGAAAAAACACTTTTAAATAGAGGCAGAAAAAAGAAAAAAAGTTCTTTAAGATTTGAGGTTGCCCATGAAGGTTAAATTAAATATAGGAAAAACACATCAATACCTAGAAGTCAGTGATAAAGCGGCTGTAAGCATTTTACAAAAAAAAGAGCTTACTTTTTCCAAAAAAGGAGTTGATGCAGTAGAAGACTCCCTAGATTATCCCCTTGGGACGCTTAAACTAGAGGAAATAGTAAAGCCAGGTGAAAAAATAGTTATTGTCACCTCGGATGTAACTAGACCTATGCCCTCAGATAAGGTTCTTCCTTCCATTTTAGAGCGCCTATATAAGGCGGGCTGTAAGAAGGAAGATATAAGCATAGTTTTTGCCCTGGGTTCCCATAGAAGGCAAAGCAAGGAAGAAATGATCCAGCTGGTTGGTAAAGAGGTATATGAATCCGTAAAATGCCTTGATGGGGATATGGAAGATGTAGTTCATATGGGTAGAACCAGTGCAGGAACTCCTGTTGATATTGTAAGAGTAGTAGCAGAAGCCGACCGAAGAATTTGCCTGGGAAATATTGAGTATCATTATTTTGCCGGCTACAGCGGGGGAGCAAAGGCAATTATGCCTGGTGTTTCAACTAGAAAGGCCATTCAATCCAACCACAGCAAAATGGTCCATAGGAGGGCAGTTGCAGGTAATCTGGATGATAATCCAGTGCGTATTGATTTAGAAGAAGCAATTCACTACTGCCCCATTGATTTTATTTGCAATGTAATTTTAGATGAAAACAAAGAAATTATCTATTCTGTAGCCGGGGACTATATAAAGGCCCACCGCCATGGAGCGGATATTCTAGACACTATTTACTGCGCGGAAATTGATCAAAAGGCTGATATAGTAGTTGTTTCACAAGGGGGAAGCCCCAAGGATTCTAATCTTTATCAAACACAAAAGGCACTAGACAATGCCAAACATGCCATCAAGAAAGACGGTATTATTATACTGCTAGGTTCTTGTGAAGAGGGTATGGGAGATGAAGTTTTTGAAGACTGGATGCTCAAGGCCAAAAGCCCCCAGGATCTTATCAATCGAATTGAAAAGAAATTTAAGCTGGGAGGGCATAAGGCAGCAGCCATTGGCCTTGTACTTGAAGAAGCCGAAATTTATCTTGTATCAGAAATGGAAAAAGATTTTGTAGAAAGCATATTTATGACCCCCTTTGCCAGCGTGCAGGCAGCATATGATAGGGCAAGAAAAAAATTTGAAAAGGAAGCAACTGTGATTGTTATGCCCTATGGTGGTTCGGTTCTACCTCGCTTAAAATGATAAATAATCCTACAGCAGTTTTATAAATTACATTTGTATAAGAAATAAGGAGGGTGAAATGATTCAAAACAAGCTAACTATTATTGAAGCTAAGGGAACACCTTATGAAATTGGGCTAAAACATGGTAGCCTAGGAAAAAAAGAAGTTCTTAAAAGTATTGAAAATTACACAAAAATGTTTAAAACCTATGCCAAGATAGACTGGGAAGAGGCCAAAACAACATCCAGACAATATATTGAAAAAATCGAGGAATTCGATAAAGATATACTAGAAGAGATGAGGGGAATAGCAGACGGGGCTGGAGTGGAACTAGAAGACATTTTAGCGCTAAATGCTCGAAGCGAAGTAATACTAATGAGTAATAGGGGGGCCCAACTAGATGGGTGCACCTCACTTGTGGCCCTACCCGAGTATACTTCTGAGGGAAATACACTCCTGGCCCAAAACTGGGACTGGAAAGAAGAACAAAGACAGGCACTTATTTATCTAACAATCGAGTCCCCTAACCATCCAAAAATTATGATGATTACTGAAGGCGGGATTGTTGGAAAGATAGGTTTTAATTCTTCTGGACTAGGAGTGTGCTTAAACGCCCTTGGTATGGATAACTTTAATCCAGAAGGTGTCCCCTTGCATGTAGTTTTAAGGGGAATCCTAAATAGCTCAACCCTAAGTGATGCCATCAAACGCGTAAATGAAATCCCCAATGCTTGTGCAGCCAACTATTTAATGGGTCATGGCGGCGGGGAAGCAGTGAGCTTAGAAAAAGCCCCCCACGACTTTGATATACTCTATCCTAGCGAGGGCACTCTTGTTCACTCCAACCATTTTATTACGCCAAGGTTACGCTCAAAAGACACCTCCCGATTTATGTTTCATGACACCTTTGTTAGATATGGCAGGGCAGATCGGCTAATAAGAAAAGAAGTCGGCAAAATAGATGTAGAAAGCTTTAAGAAGATCCTAAGTGATCATGTGGAGTATCCAGATTCCATTTGTAGACACAGTGATCCCAAGGATGATCCTGAGGAGAGAATG
>DASRNA010000160.1:0-3786 GCA_035647655.1 Clostridia bacterium
ATACTAGGGATTTTTTCATTTCTTGGCCCTTTTTATCCCTTAAAGATAATCTTGATAGCTATGACTTCTTAGGAAAAAAGAAGAAAAGGCAGGCTAAACAAAGACAAGCAAGAAGAGGAAAAAAGATACATAAGTGTTAGAAAAAGTCAGGATATAACCTATTAGACCTAAAAAATAAATAAGATAAAAGTAATGACGGAGACAAAAGTATACAAGGATTAATTACAGAGAACTGACAAAAGCTGAGAGTCAGCATTAACAAGTATATAATGATCCCTCCAGAACTGTCGAGATGAAATAAAACAAAGTAGTCAAGACCGGGATTCTTAGAAGATAAGAAGCGCCACCGTTATATGGCTAGGGCTAGACTTTTTGGCCTAAAGAGTCAGTTTTCGTGAGAAAACTGAGAAGCTTGGGTGGTAACACGATACATTCGTCCCTAGTATAGAAATATACTAGGGATTTTTTCATTCCTAGATCCAAATTCAAAGGAAAGTAAATAGAGGAAAAAACTATGCTCAGATTAGAGGATTTTGTAGAGGCAAGAGCAAGACTTCAAGGTGTGATTAGTAAAACAGAGCTGATCCATAGCCCTATATTTTCAGAAGAAACAGGCAATGAGATTTTTATAAAACCAGAAAACCTCCAATTGACGGGCTCTTTTAAGATAAGGGGCGCATATAACAAGATGGCCAAACTAAGCCAGGAGGAGAAGGAAAAAGGAGTGATTGCCTCTTCAGCAGGCAACCACGCGCAAGGGGTAGCACTAGCAGGAAAAATGCTGGGCATCCAGACTCTAATTGTTATGCCAAAGTACACTCCTCTGATAAAGGTGGAAGCAAGCAGAAGCTATGGGGCTAAGCTAGTGCTCTATGGGGAAGATTATGATCAAGCCTATAAAAAAGCCCTAAGCCTAAAAGAAAAAGGCTATAACTTTGTTCACCCCTTTGATGATCAAGACGTTATCGAGGGCCAGGGAACCATTGCACTGGAAGTGCTAGAAGAACTAGCAGATGCAGATATTATTATGGTTCCCCTGGGTGGGGGTGGACTCATATCTGGAATTGCCGCTGCAGCCAAATTAAAAAATCCACAAATAAAAATTATTGGAGTTGAAGCTGAAGGGGCAGCCAGCGCCAGCTACTCCCTAGCAAGAAAGAGGCTAGAAGAATTACCCCGAGTACATACCATTGCAGATGGGGCGGCCGTAAAACGAATTGGAGAGATCCCCTTTGCCTATATACAAAAATACGTGGATGAAATTGTAACGGTTTCTGATTATGAACTAATGGAAGAATTCCTAATTCTTGTTGAAAAACACAAAATTATTGCAGAGAATGCAGCCATTCTTTCCATTGCCGGGCTAAAAAAGATAAAGGAAAAAAACAAGAAGATCGTCTCCATCCTAAGTGGGGGAAATATCGATGTTCTCACCATATCCTCCATGATTAATAAGGGTCTGGTTTCCAGGGAAAGAATTCTTAAGTTCTCCCTAGGACTCCCGGACAAACCAGGTCAGTTGGTCAATATTTCCCAGATACTGGCTGCACAAAATGCCAATGTTATTAAGTTGGACCACAATCAATGTAAGAACCTAAACCGTTTTCACCATGTAGAACTACAAGTCACGGTAGAAACAAATGGCGAAGAACATATAAGCAGCATTATAGAAGCCCTATATAAAGCAGGATATCAAATAAAAAGACTAAATTAAGGAAAAACGAAAGGTGGTAGACAATGGAGAAAAAATGGATAAAGGGTTCAGAAATATTACTTGAAAGCCTTAGCCGTTTGGGAGTGGATACAATATTTGGTTATCCAGGGGGATCGGTGATTCCCATTTACGACGCCCTATATGATTTTAAGAAAATAAGCCATTATTTTGCCAGACACGAACAGGGAGCCGCCCATGAAGCAGATGGGTATGCTAGGGCTACAGGCAAGGTGGGAGTCTGCTTTGCTACATCAGGGCCGGGGGCCACCAACCTAGTGACAGGAATTATGACCGCCCATATGGATTCGGTTCCTCTTATGGCCATTACCGGCCAGGTGGGAAGTAACCTGCTAGGAAAAGATGCCTTTCAGGAAAGTGATATTGTTGGGATTACCATTCCCATTACCAAGATGAACTACTTGGTCAAAGACATTAAAGAACTGCCCAGGATTATCAAAGAAGCGCACTTTGTTGCACATACAGGCAGGCCAGGCCCCGTCCTAATTGATCTGCCCAAGGATATTCAACTAGCAGAAATCGAGCTAGCAGAATTCGAGAAATTATTTACAGAGGATATCCAGCTAGAGGGTTATGTACCCAACTACAAGGGGCACCCCAATCAAATTAAAAAGGCCATTGATCTAATAAAAAAAGCGGAAAAACCCCTAATTATAGCAGGGGCTGGGATTATAAAATCAAAGGCCTGTGCGGAGCTAAAGGAACTAGCACAAACAATGGATATTCCTGTAACCACCACCCTGCTGGGCCTGGGCAGCTTTCCAAGCAGCCATAGGCTCTCTCTAGGAATGCTGGGCATGCATGGAACAGTTGGTGCCAACTTTGCCACACAAGAAGCAGATCTAGTTATAGCCCTAGGGATGCGCTTTGATGATCGGATTGCAGGAGACCCAGAAAACTTTTGTCATCTTGCCCAGATTATCCATATAGATATCGATCCAGCTGAAATCGAAAAAAATCGAATGGTTGAAATCCCCATTGTGGGTGATTTAAAGGGAGTATTAAAAGCCATAAATAAAAAATTGACTCCAAGAAAAAATACAGACTGGGTAGAAAAAATCCTAGGATGGAAAAAAGAGTATCCCATGGTTTATGGCAAATCAAGCGAAAAACTAATGCCCCAGGAGGTCCTGGAACATCTGGACACAATTGTCCAGGGCCAGGCCATTGTATCAACAGATGTTGGACAGCATCAAATGTGGGTGGCCCAATTTCTACAGTTTACCAAGCCCAATACCATGCTCTCCTCAGGAGGAGCCGGAACCATGGGATTTGGTCTGCCAGCGGCCATTGGTGCTCAAGTAGGAAGGCCAGAAGAACTAGTTATTGCAGTTGTAGGAGATGGGGGCTTTCAAATGACCTATCAAGAGCTGATGCTAATCAAACAGTATCAGCTGCCAGTTAAGGTGCTACTTCTAAACAATTCCTACCTAGGAATGGTAAGGCAGTGGCAGGACTTATTTTTAGATAAACGTTATTCATCCGTTAGCCTAGATATCAATCCTGATTTTGAAAAAATAGGAGAGGCCTATGGAATCAAGACAGTAACCCTTAAGACAAGGGGCGAGCTAGAGGACCAGTTAGAGGGACTAATCAAAAGTAAGGAGCCGGTCATTATACAGTGCATAGTAGAAGGGGAAGCAAATGTCCTTCCTATGATTCCAGCCGGAAAATGCGCAAATCACATGATAGGTTTAAGGGGTGTAATCTAATGGATCAATATGAAATATTAATTATAGCCAAGAATAAGGATGGAATTATCGGTAGAATCCTCTCCCTATTTAATAAAAGAGGCTATTTTGTTAGGAAGATGACAGCAGGGGCTACCAATCGAGCAGGATATGCAAGGCTGACCTTGACAGTAGAAGGAGACGAGCTCACCTTGGAGCAAATCCAAAAGCAAGTCTACAAAATCATTGATGTTGTCAAGGTCAAGATATTTCCCTCTAAGGGAGTCATCCGCCGGGAAATGATGCTAATCAAGGTCAAGGCCAGCAATGAAACCAGAACCCAAATTATTCAAATAGCAGATATTTATAGGGGGAGTGTACTGG
>DASRNA010000161.1:0-2563 GCA_035647655.1 Clostridia bacterium
GCTTATATAGGAAACCCTCAAGACGATATTATGGAGGCCCTTTTATCAGGAAGGAAAGGAAGGTAATAGATGATAACAACAGAACGCTTTGAAAAAGTAAATATAGACAAACTAGTGCCCTATGCTAGAAACGCTCGAACTCACAGTAAAGAGCAAATCCTTCAGCTTAGGGCTTCTTTACGAGAATTTGGTTTTATAAACCCTGTCTTGTCTGACAAGGATTTTAATATCATTGCTGGTCATGGCAGAATAATGGCCGCTAAAGAAGAAGGAATAGCCGAGGTGCCCTGTGTATTTGTCGAGCATTTAACCGAAGCACAAAAAAGAGCATATATCCTAGCAGATAATCGTCTAGCTTTAAATGCCGGTTGGGATGAGGAAATGTTATCTGTGGAATTATCAGAACTTCAAGGTGTAGATTTTGACATTTCCCTATTAGGTTTTGATGATGCAGAGTTAAATAAGCTTCTAGGCGATATTGATGGAGTTAGTGATGATGATTTTGATGTAGAAGAAGAACTTAAAAAGCCGGCTGTAACAAAACTGGGTGATCTATGGCTCTTGGGAAACCATCGCCTAGTTTGTGGTGATTCCACAAAGGAAGAAGCCTTTAATCTACTAATGGATGGAAAGCAAGCAAACCTTACAGTTACCGATCCTCCTTACAACGTGAACTACGAAGGGGCTGCAGGTAAAATTAAAAATGACAATATGGCTAACGAAGCTTTTTATGACTTCCTGCTTGCAGCGTTTACGAACATGGAAGCAGTTATGGCAAAGGATGCTTCTATTTATGTATTTCATGCAGATACTGAAGGGCTAAACTTTAGAAAGGCTTTCACTGAGGCAGGTTTTTATCTATCTGGTACTTGCATCTGGAAAAAGCAATCTTTGGTCTTAGGCCGCTCCCCTTATCAATGGCAGCATGAGCCAGTGCTCTTTGGTTGGAAGAAGAAAGGTAAGCATAACTGGTATTCAGATAGAAAGCAAACTACTATCTGGGAATTTGAAAAGCCAAAAAAGAACGCAGACCATCCAACGATGAAACCAGTAGCCCTGGTGGCTTATCCTATTTTAAATTCCAGCCTAGCAAACTGTATCGTGCTAGATCCCTTTGGCGGATCTGGCTCTACCTTAATTGCCTGTGAGCAAACAGATAGAATCTGCCATATGATTGAGCTTGATGAGAAATACTGCGATGTCATAGTAAAAAGATATATTGAGCAGGTTGGTAGCAATGAAGATGTTTTTCTTTTAAGAGATGGGATTAAAACAGAATATAAAGCAATTGAAAGTATTTTTGATAAAACAGCCTAAAAGATTTTAATATAACTCACATACTACTTGCTATTTACAGCCTTTAGAGTGATATATGTAACTACCAAAAATAGAAAGGTGGTATGGGAATGAGAATTAACTATAATGTGACAGGCCCCAGAAGAAAAAAGCTTGTAGAAGCAATAAGCAAAGAATTAGAAACTGAAGCTAAATACTTAGCTGCACCCTCCTTTGCTTACCAAGTGGGAGATTATGATGTTGACAGGAAAGGAGTTCTTGAGGGAGCAGATAATAAAGACCTAGTTAGAAAATTGTTTGAGGTGTATAACTTTAAGGCAGAAGTTGAAGAATACGCTACTTCAGAACCAGCAACAGAGAGTTTAGAAACTGACGGAGAAGCAGTTGGGGAAGGAATTAGTCCGTATAGGGACTATGAAGAAACTCCTTTATATAGGCCTCCAAGTAATGAAGCAGACAGCCTAATTATTGAATTGCCAATGGAAGGTTTTACTGAACTAGCCCTAAATAATCTAAGGGGGCTAATAAAGGCAAGGGAAAGCCTGATAAAAAAAGCCCTTGGGATAGAATGTCTGCCAATTATTACAGGTGAAGAAACAATTAGCTTTCCTTGGTTTAGTAGTAGCCTAGAAGCTGATGAAATCAAAGCTTATACCAACTTTGTAGCCAAGCTTTATAAGATGGCAAGAAAACAAAAAAGGGTAATTACTACGGAGAAAACTGTGGAAAATGAGAAGTACGCCTTTCGCTGCTTTCTTTTAAGGCTTGGCTTTATAGGGGAAAAATATAAAGCCGATAGAAAGATTTTACTAAAGAATTTAAATGGCAGTTCCGCCTTTAAAGATGGGCTGCCAGCCAACGAGGAGGGAGAAGATTGTTAAAAGAAATACACCCTAAAACACTAGAAGAGCTTAAAAACTCCTATCCAAAGGGAACCAGGGTAAAGCTTATAAAAATGAATGACCCTTATACTAAGATAGAGCCAGGAACTTTGGGAACTGTCACCGGCGTTGATGATATAGGAACAATCCATATCAATTGGGACTGTGGCTCCTCTTTAGGCATAGCCTTTGGAGAGGATAAATGCCAGAAACTAAAAGAATAAAATAGATGTAAAATACTTTGAAATACTTGAAAATATGACTTGCTATATATGCCTTTTAGAGTGATATATGTACATACCCCAAGGGGAATACACACTTTAAAAGGAGCGAGCAAGATGCTAAAAGCACGGTTTGGAATCGAAATCGAAATGACAGGGATCACC
>DASRNA010000162.1:0-2459 GCA_035647655.1 Clostridia bacterium
GTGACCGGTGGGGGCGGTCTGATCTCTAAAACCTTTTAAAGCGGACAGCGGCGTGGGGCAACGCGTGAAAAAATTCAGGTTCAAAGGGGGGATTAAGGCCTAGCAGCGAAAGGAGGTGCCGACAGGTGGCAAAAGACGGAACGCTAAGGGGTGGTAGGCGGGTTAGAGCCGGAGACAAACCCCAGCCCCTTACAGAGAAAATAACTAAAGGTAAAACAGCAAAAATACTAGAAGTTCCGGATTTTCAGCCGGAGTCGATTTTGGAAGCTGAGGACCTGGAAGTTGATGCTGATTTTGATGGAGAAGAAATGCCATCGCCAAGCGACTACCTTAGTTCAAAGCAAAAGGATGGCAAAACCCTAGGAGCAGATGACCTATTTATAGAAACTTGGAAATGGCTTAGAAATCGTGGTTGTGAAAAATTTGTAAATCCAAGGCTTATTGAAGCTTATGCTCAGGCCTTTACAAGATATATTCAGTGCGAAGAAGCTATTAGCACTTATGGTCTACTCGGAAAACACCCCACAACTGGTGGAGCGATGGCCAGCCCCTTTGTCCAGATGAGCCAGTCATTTCAAAAACAAGCTAATCTCTTATGGTATGAGATTTTCGACATAGTAAAACAAAACTGCACCACAGCTTTTGTGGGCAATCCACAGGACGATATTATGGAGGCCCTTTTATCAGGAAGAAAAGGACGGTGATATAAATGATTTCAACTGAAAGATTTGAGAAAGTAAACATAGATAAGCTGGTGCCTTATGCCAGAAATGCCCGCACTCATAGCAAGGAGCAGATACTTCAGCTTAGAGCATCTCTTAGGGAATTTGGATTTGTGAATCCGGTTATTGTGGATAAGGATTTAAACATTATAGCAGGCCATGGTAGAATTCTGGCTGCTAAAGAAGAAGGTGTCAAAGAAGTTCCCTGTGTAGTTGTAGAACATCTAACAGAAGCACAAAAGAGAGCATATATCCTTACGGATAATCGTCTGGCCTTAAACGCCGGCTGGGATGCAGAAATGCTTTCCGTGGAACTAGCAGATCTGCAAGGTGTGGATTTTGACATCTCCCTTCTTGGTTTTGATGATGCGGAGCTAAACAAACTCTTAGGTGATATAGAGGATGTCCAAGATGATGATTTCGATGTAGACGCAGAACTTAAAAACCCATCTATTACCAAACTGGGGGATCTATGGCTATTAGGAAATCATCGTCTAGTTTGTGGCGATTCCACAAAAGAAGAAACTTTCAATCTGCTTATGGATGAAAAACAGGCTAATCTTACAGTTACAGACCCTCCATATAATGTTAATTATGAAGGTGCTGCAGGTAAAATTAAAAACGATAACATGGGAGATGAAGCATTCTATGACTTCCTGCTTGCGGCATTTAAAAATAGCGAAGCAGTGATGTCCAAGGATGCTTCTATTTATATCTTCCATGCAGATACCGAAGGTTTAAATTTTAGAAAGGCTTTCTCAGACGCGGGGTTTTATCTTTCTGGCACTTGCATTTGGAAAAAACAATCCTTAGTTCTTGGCCGTTCCCCTTACCAATGGCAACATGAGCCTGTGCTCTTTGGCTGGAAAAAGAAAGGAAGGCATCTCTGGTATTCAGATCGCAAACAGACAACGATTTGGGAATTTGAAAAGCCAAAAAGGAATGCAGATCACCCAACCATGAAGCCAGTAGCCCTAGTGGCCTACCCCATTCTAAATTCAAGCCTAACTAACTGTATCGTGCTTGATCCCTTTGGTGGCAGCGGCTCTACTCTTATTGCTTGCGAGCAAACTGATAGGATTTGCCACATGATAGAGCTTGAAGAAAAGTTTTGCGATGTCATTGTTAAAAGATATATTGAGCAGGTTGGAAGCGAGGACGGTGTATTTCTTGTGCGTGATGGTAACGAATATGGGTTTCAGGATGTTCAAAAATTAGTAGAACAATAAATAGTTATTTTTTTATTAATTACTCACATACCACTTGCTATTTACACCTTTCTAAGTGATATATGTTACTAGCAAAAAGAAAGGTGGTGTGGAAAATGAAGATTAATTACAATGTTACAGGCCCTAAGCGAAAAGCACTGGTGGAAGCAATAACCCAGGAACTCGGTATTCCTGTAAAGTACCTGGGTGCTCCTACTTTCGCTTATGAGGTGGGAAATTACATCATTGATAAGAGCGGGGTACTTGAAGGAAAAGATAATCCTGGATTAGTTGCTGACCTTTTAGAAATACATGATTTTAAGGCGGCAACTGAAGAATACGATACCCCTTTTCCAGAAGAAGAATCCACTTCCATGATTATTGAATTGCCAAGAGCGGATTTTACCGATGTAGCCCTTGAAAACCTTAAAGGCTTAGTAGAAAGCAAGGAGACTCTCATTAAAAATGCTCTTGGCATAGATTCTGTTCTGGTAATGGTTGGCGAAGAAACTATCAGCTTCTCTTGGTT
>DASRNA010000163.1:0-5068 GCA_035647655.1 Clostridia bacterium
GGATTAATAGACTCAAGGGATTTTAGATTGTTGGCAACTTCTTGAGATATCTCAAAAAGAGGGTCTACCCTCTTTTTGATTTCCGTTCTTGATAAAGAAATGTAAAGAAAATTATGAATGGCAAACAAGCCTACTATTAACAGCAAAAAATAGGTGGAAATAATCCTCCACCCTAATTTTGTGCTAATTTTATCACTGTTTGAAGTAATACCCCGTACCCCATTTCGTCATGATAAATTCCGGATGTGAACTGTCAGCTTCCACTTTTTCACGAAGTCGTCTTACGTGTACGTCTACTGTTCTAACATCACCAAAGTACTCATAACCCCATATTTTTTCTAAGAGTTCTTCCCGACTAAATACAGTTCCTTCATTAAGAACAAAAAGAATCAAAAGATCAAATTCTTTGGCTGTTAAGGTTACTTCTCGATCATCGAAAATTACTTTTCTGCCAAAGAAATTCACACTGAATTTATCAAATGAGATAATAGAAGAAGAAGCCATGTTTTTAGGTTTAACTCTTCTTAAGACGGCGCGAATCCTTGCTTTTAGCTCTAGAATGTTAAAGGGCTTGCCCATATAGTCATCGGCTCCTGCTTCCAAACCAGATATTTTAGACTCATCATCTCCTTTGGCAGTAAGCATAATAATAGGAACCATACTTGTTTCACGTATGCGCCTGCATACTTCAATCCCATCCATTTTTGGAAGCATAACATCCAAAACCAATAGGTCATATTTATTTTCTAAAGCTTTTTCTAGGGCTTCTTCCCCATCAACAGCTGTATCAATTAAATAGCCTTCTTGTTCTAAGCTGAATTTAAGTCCTTTAAGTAAAATTGGCTCATCATCAACAATTAAAAGTTTATCCATTTTCATACTCCTTTGTTAAAATTCGTGCATTTTCTACACGCTGGGTTACTCCTGTACGATCAAAATATTCAAGATAGGGAAGGATATATTTTCTAGTTAAACCTAAAGCTTCTCGAACATCTGCAATCTCTATGTACCTATTACCCAGACCTAGCTCGATTATATCATTTTTTAAACAATATACCATATCTTTTTTCATAAAATACTCAGAATTTATAGAAATAAGTTCTCCATTATGAATCAAATACTCAAGTAGAGCTAGTTCTTCCTTCCCAAGCTTGCTTTTAACTTCACTTAGGGTGGGTATCTCATAGGATTTTATATCAAACTTTTTTAAGATCTTTTCTTTTATACCCAATTGTTCTTCACTTAGCACTAATTTATAGGAAAAAGGTTTGACTTTATTTCCCGAAAGCGTGATTTTTTCTTCCTCATGTGCCTTTTTAAGCATTTCTTCAAATAGGCTACGATCCATCTGCCTATAGTAGCGGCTGCGTAATACCTCTTTATCCCAATAATCCTTTAGAGGATCAGATTGGCAGAGCTTTTCAAGGTTTCTAATCAGCTCATCTTGTTGTCGCCAAAGACTATCCTGTGTATAAAAGCGCTTTCCTTGTTCCATAAGCTCTATATCTTCTAGGGCTATTTTTTCTTCTAGGACTTCCTTTTGCAAGACCATCTCTCGCTCTAAATCTTCTAGCGTAAAACCCTGGGAATACTTCCAACCAATATAGTTTAATCGAGAAGAAAAATCGTTATTTGTTAGATGTTTAACAGATTCTAGTTTATTTCTTTTTCCCATTAAAGGATTGCTATCTAGAACTTCTAGCCCACCTAGGGTAATCACTGGGCTCATCTGGCGTAGAACTCCTCTTTGTCCGAAAAAAGCCATCATAGCCCTATCCAGTTCTAATTCATAGAAGTTATCCTTAATGGCATGTAGTTTGGCAAAAAACTCATCGGAACCAAAATAAACCTTGTATTCCTCCCCACTTTTAATGCGCTCATCAACTTCCTTCAAGGCTTCCACTTTTACAATAAGGCTTCTTGTTTCATGGTACTTATCTTTAGGGGCCAAAGCCTTACCCGGCTCTAAGGCGTCTTTATCTTCGCCCTGCAAGACAAGGGCAACCCGAGAATGGACCTGGGCTAACTTAGTGGACTCCTCATGGCTTTGGATGGAGCGAATGTTAAAATCCTTCTGTCCAGGATAAAGGGCCAGAGGGGTGTCAATTGCTAAATCTGCTCCCTCTAAAGTACCTGTTACAATATCACCAATTCCCTTGCCTTTAAAGACCCTATCAATAAAAAGACGAGGATAATAAGGGGGCTCTTCTTTGCTTTTTTCATATTCTGAGAAAATATATTCCTTTAGAGAATCTAGGCCCTCCCCACTTTTTGCACTTACCCTAAGAATAGGGAAGTTTTCAAAGGAAGTGTCCTCTACTAATTCTTCAATATCCATCTCAACAAGTTCTTGCATTTCTTCATCAGCAAGATCACACTTGGTCATAAGGATAAGGCCCCTATTAATACCTAAAAGCCTTAAAATATCAAAATGTTCCCTTGTTTGGGGCATAACTCCTTCATCAGCTGCTACCATTAAGAGGACAAGATCAATACCACTGACCCCTGCTAGCATATTTTTAATAAAACGTTCATGACCAGGAACATCTACAATCGAGATTTTTTCCTCTTTATAATTTAAATAAGCATAGCCACTAACAATACTTATGCCTCTTTTTTGTTCTTCGGCCAAGCGGTCCGTGGGAATTCCTGTAAGGGCTTTAATTAGTGTTGTTTTTCCATGGTCAATATGCCCGGCTGTGCCTACGACAAATCGGCTCATAAAAGAACCTCCTTCAAGGCTTCCTTAAGGATTTTTTCATCTTGGGGATAAATGCAACGAAGATCTATAAGAAGTTGCCCTTCACTTAGGACTCCTACAATAGCAGGATCGCTTCTACGAAGGCGAAGGTTTACTTTTTCGAGGTTTTTATCTACAAAAAGTACAATCTGAGGACTAGGAATTCTTTGTCTTGGCAGAGCTCCTCCTCCTACAAGACTTTTTCCTTCCTTTATCTCTCCTTCTATCCCAGCTTTTTTTAGGTCTTCCAAAAAGTCTTCGCTTCGCAAAAGGAGCTCCTCATAAGTTCTATTAAGGAAAAAATAGGTAGGAAGATCAAAATTTTTCTTAGTATAGGACAAAAGAGTCGCCTCAAGAGCTGCTAAGATAAGCTTGTCCACCCTAAGAACACGAGTCAATTGGTTTTTCTTAAGAGACCTAATATCAGCTTTTTTTCCTAAAATAATGCCCGCCTGAGGGCCTCCAAGTAGTTTGTCTCCACTAAAACTTAAAAGGTCAACATGTTCCAGGGCCTCTCTTACCGAGTTTTTCTCCCTATAGAGACCTTCTTCTAGAAGAGAACCACTTCCTACATCTTCATAAAGAGGTATATTGTGTTGTTTAGCCAATTTAGCCAGTTCTCTTGCTTCCACTTCTTGGCTAAAACCTCCAATATAGTAGTTACTTGGATGCACCTTCATAATCATCCCTGTGTTTTCGCCGATGGCTTTTTCATAATCCCATAGATGAGTTCTATTGGTAGTTCCAACTTCAACTAGCCTTGCTCCAGAGTTTTTAATTATTTCTGGAATTCGAAAGGATTCGCCGATTTCTATCATCTCTCCCCTTGATAAAAGTACTTCTTTATCCTTTGAAAAGGTACTTAGGATAAGAAAAACTGCAGCGGCATTGTTATTTACTATATGGGCATCTTCTGCCCCTGTTAGATATTGCAAATGTCTACGAAGATGATCGTAGCGGCTGCCTCTTTTTCCTTTTTCCAAATCATATTCTAGGTTGGAATATGAACGAGATAGACGCTCCAGTCGCTCAAAGCTTTCTTTAGAAAGGGGTGCCCTACCCAAATTAGTATGGAGGACAATCCCTGTTGCATTAAGGACTTCTCTTAGGGCATAGGGCTGCTTAACTTCTAAAATAAGCTCATCAAGAATATTCTTTTTGGAAATTTCTACTTCTTTTCCACTAAGAATCTCTTTTCTAAGTCTATCTAGTTGTTCCTTAAGAAGAAAACTTACATAGCTTCTCTTATACTTTTCCAGGACCCCCTTTAGGGCTGGATCTTCTAGAAGTTCGTGAACATTGGGTATCTGACGTAGTTGGTTCATTTTAGCCCCTTTTCACATATATTTGTTTTTCCTTTTTTTCAACAATTTCACCGATAATGGCCACTGGTGTTTTTACTTTTTCTTGAAGTTTATCAACCACCCTATCGGCTATAGCCGCATCAACACTGAGTAAAAGCCCCCCACTAGTCTGGGCATCAAAAAGCGGTAATACTTCTTGCCCAGTAAAACCATCTAAATTACAACGACCCTCATAGTGGTTTTTATTGCCAAAGGTTCCTCCAGGAACAGCTCCAGCCTCAACAATTTCTTCCACTCCTGGCAAAAAAGGAATGGCATCATAATCAAGGTAGGCTGAAGTATCACTAGCCTCCATCATCTCAAGTAGGTGGCCAATTAGTCCAAAACCAGTAACATCTGTTGCACAATGGGCCTTGCTACCCTCCATGGCTTCAAGGGCGTATTTATTTAAATACTGCATGCTAAAGATAGCTTCCTCTGCCATTATTTCACTGGCAATTCCAGATTTTATCCCGGTTGTTACAATACCTGTGCCTAAGGCCTTTGTTAGAATTAGTTTATCCCCTACCTTTGCTCCACCATTAAGAAGAATATCCTCATTATTTACAAAGCCGATTACACTAAGACCATAGGTGGGCTCACTGCTTTTAATGGAGTGACCTCCTACTAGTAGGGCTCCGGCTTCTTTTACTTTATCGGCTCCCCCTCTAAGAATTTCTCTAAGAATTTCAAGAGAAAGTTCACTGGGAAAACCAACAATATTTAGGGCAAGTTTAGGTTTTCCTCCCATAGCATAGACATCACTCAAGCTATTTGCTGCAGCAATGGCACCAAAAGTATAGGGATCATCGACAATGGGCGTAAAAAAATCAAGAGTCGTAATAATCGACCTTTTTTCATCTAATTTATAAACAGCTGCATCTTCACTATAATCAAAACCTGAGATTAGCATTTCATCATGAAACTCAGGTAGACTACTTAATATATCTGATAAACTATCAGGAGCAAGTTTAGCCGCTCAGCC
>DASRNA010000164.1:0-3798 GCA_035647655.1 Clostridia bacterium
CAATACATCTTCTAATAAATGCCAACTAACAACTTTTTCATTTATTTGTCAGGGAGTTAAATTGGAATTGAAAAAGGCTGACCTTCTTTATCAGCCAAGTTTATTTTATGATTTTTCCAAATGGAGTTTTTCTTATACCAAGCCAAATACCTTGCTTTAAAGGGAAATAAATTGATCTTCATTCCTAGATATTTATGACTAAATGAAGTATCCCTATACATTTCTTTTAAGTTTTCATATGCTGGAGGTTTTTAGCTCCTTGTGCTCTTAGTTATGGGCCTATTTACCCTAAATACCCTCTACTCCTCTAAAAATCCCCCGTGCTCCTTGCCCAGAGACTTCAAGAGTATCAATTAATTTAAATAATGAAAAAGTAGCTGAGCGAATTTCTCGACTAAGCTACTTTTCATTATTCACTAGATTGTTTTTTATTAGATTTCTTACTAAAAGTGTCACTCCAAGAGCAAGGGTTTTAATTTTATTGTTTTATGTCTTCAATATTATCATGATCAGCATCACACTCATCACAAAAGTAGTTAGAGGGACCCCCTGTTTTATTGGGGCAGGTATCATTTTTACCCCTACATAAATATTCTTGGCTAGCACCTTCTTCTGCCGCTGGAGATTCTTTTACATCTTCTACATTGTCTTGATCAGCATCACACTCTTCACAAAAGTAGCTAGAGGGACCGCTTGTTTTATTGGGGCAGGTATCACTCTTGCCCATGCATAAATATTCTTGGCTAGAACCTTCTTCTACTGCTGGGGACTCTTTTACATCTTCTACATTGTCTTGATCGGCATCACACTCTTCACAAAAATAGTTAGAAGGACCCCTTGTTTTATTGGGGCAGGTATCATTCTTACCACTACATAAAAACTCCTGGGAAGAATCATCCAGTTGGGTAGCTGGCTGATTTTCCTTTATATTATCAGCCTTCTCTGCCCCTGCATCTGCACCACATCCAGTGGTGATAGTAAAAACCATCAAAATAGTGATGAGAAGTAGTATCAGTCTTTTATTTATCTTCATATCATTCCCTTCAAAGTACTTGTCCTCTTGTATCTCTAGTAGCCACCTATTAAAATAAGTGACTCTAAAACTTGCATCAAGTCCTTAAAAACAAATCCTGCCTTTATAAAACTATGTTTTCTAATAGAACCTCTATTAACCCAGTGTCTTTTTAAGCAAATCCTTATAAGCATTAGTAAAGACCCAAATATCAATAGAAAGGGCAACACTATCAAAGCCCATTTGGAAATATTTTTTTGCCATATCAGGACTCGTGGCAAAGATAAATGCCGGAATTTCAGCTGCATGGCAGGCCTTTAAGATTCGCTCTAAGGCCTCTTGAAATTCCTCGCTATCAAACTGTCCCATTTTACCCATTGCTTGAGATAGGTCAAAGGGACCTACAAATATACCATCTACCCCTGCTAGGGATGCAATCTCCTCAATTGCCGCTAGGGACTCTAGGGTCTCACATTGTGGAATTAGCATGGTCTTTTTATTGCTTAGATCCATATATTCTTCTATATCTGCTGAGTAATCGGCAAAGCCATATCCAGCGGCCCTGGCTGTAGTAAAGCCTCTTTGGCCTAGGGGATGGTATTTTCCATATTTAATAATATCTTTTACTTCTTCTATTGAGCGGATATTTGGTATTACCAAGCCCATGGCCCCAATATCAAGCATCTTTAGGATAGAAGACCTACTGCTATCTTTTACTCTAACTAGGGCTGTTGCTCCCCGGCTTTCACTTGCACGCAAGAGACTCACCGTTTGCTCCACATCATTAGGTCCATGTTCTGTATCTACAATTACATAATCTAGGCCCGCTAAGCCTATGCACTCGGCAAAATCAGCATCGGCAAAACTTAGAAATGTTCCTACTGTTTTCTTTCCTGCCTCCATCGACCCTTGTAATTTATTTTCCATGACTTAGTCTACTCCTTTTATCTTTCTTATAGTAATTATACCATCACTTAAGATATTCAAAGAATTTTTTCTTAGTCAGTAGAAAAAAAGCTTTCTTTTTAGATCCCATTTGGATAGGCCTCTAAGATATGATCTATATCCTTGTCTCCTCTACCACTTAAGTTAACCAAAATAAAGCCGGGATTATCTTCTTTTTTTGCTAGTTTCAGCGCATAGGCTAGGGCATGGGCACTTTCTATAGCAGGTATGATTCCTTCCATTCTAGATAGTCTAAAGAAGGCATCTACCGCTTCCACATCGGAAATCACATCATAATTTACTCTACCCATATCTCTTAAAAAGGCGTGCTCAGGCCCACTAGAGGGATAGTCTAAGCCGCTGGCTAAGGAGTAGACCGGGGCAGGTTCTCCCTTTTCGTTTTTTAACATAATTGATTCAAAGCCATGCATAATGCCTTTTTCTCCATACATTAAGGAGGCTGCATGATCTCCAAGTTGACTTCCTTTTCCTAGGGGTTCAATGCCATATAAGTCCACAGGGTCTTCTAAAAACCCGCTAAACATTCCAATTGAATTAGATCCTCCTCCTACAGCCGCCACGACTGCATCAGGTAAATAGCCTGTCATCTCCTTAAATTGAGATCTAGCTTCTATGCCAACAATTGACTGAAAATCCCTTACTATCATTGGAAAGGGGTGGGGGCCCACTACAGAACCAATACAGTAAATAGAATTTTTATAATCTTTCATATAGGCGTCAAAGGCAGAATCTACAGCTTCTTTTAAGGTCCTCAAGCCATGGGTAACAGGGATGATCTTGGCCCCTAGGAGCTTCATTTTCGTTACATTACTTGCTTGCTTTTTGATATCCACTTCACCCATATGAATTTCGCATTCTAGCCCAAAAAATGCTGCCGCCGTAGCAAGAGCAACTCCATGCTGGCCTGCTCCTGTTTCTGCGATTAGTTTTTTCATGCCCATATACTTTGCTAAAAGACCCTCCCCCATACAATGGTTGAGCTTGTGAGCACCTGTGTGATTTAGATCCTCTCTTTTTAAATATATTTGGCTAGTTCCTAGTTCTTGCGATAGGTTTTTGCAGTGGTACACCGGCGTTGGCCTACCTTGAAATTCTTTTCGAATTCTTCTGAGTTCACTTATAAACTCGGCCGAATGGGCAATCCTATAATAGGCTTCTTCTACTTCCCTTAGAGCCCTTTCTAGGTTTTCTGGTAGATGTATTCCCCCATACTCTCCAAAGTAGCCCTGCTTGTCTGGATATTTCTTTAAATAATTGGTAAAATCAAATTTCATTATTCTCTCCTCTTTATAGGTATTTGACTAGCTAAGAAACTGCCCCTATCTTGTATCTTTTCCCTGTGTCATTTGCCAAGACAATTCCCCCTATTGCCTTATTTTTCATTGGTTTTTTTCTTTCTACAAAGTTTCACTTTTCTTCCAATAAAAAAACACTTATCCTCTAAAGGACAAGCGTTGCCTGCGGTACCACCTTAATTAATCTTTGCATAAAGATTCTCTTATCAGGATGCCAACACATCCCTAGCCTATAACGCGGCTCCGTTTTAGTTACTCGGTTTCCCTTTCGCCTCACCCTCAAAGGCCCATCTTCAAGATCTTACTCTATTTGGCTCTCACCAACCCAAACTCGCTTTAAGATTATCTTCTTGAGAATCCCTTCTCATCGGTTTTTCTATTATTCCAATATACTACCACATTCCTTTGTTTTTATCAATCCTTCATCCAAATATATTTATCCGCTTTTACTTTTCTCCTATTGACTTCTCCCCATAAAACTCCTAACTCCAGGCCTTTTATCATAAAAAGTCCTTGAGATCAATC
>DASRNA010000165.1:0-15688 GCA_035647655.1 Clostridia bacterium
GTTGAACCCGCACATCCAAAAGGATACTACCCCCTCAAGGTAGCGCGTCTGCCGATTCCGCCACTTTCGCGAGTGCAAACAAATTATACGAAACACAGCAGGCTTTGTCAAGCTGTAAATTCACCTCTTACCCAGATGTAAGGGCCTATTTGCTGGTAAATTATAGCAAGTTCTCCTCTTGTAAAAAAGTTCTTACCTTCTCATACAATTCTTCTTTGCTCTTGTTATTTTCGATAATATAACTTTTTTTTAGTTTTTCTTCCCGAGGATAATCAAAGGCAGACATTTTTTTTAAAGCTTCCTCTTTGCTAATCCCGTCTCTTTTAATCAAACGATCCAACTGGGTTTTTTTATCCACAGCAAGATAAAGTACTTTATTAAGATATTTATCCATACCCGATTCAAAAAGTAGAGGGGCATCATGAAAGGCAATATGACCTTGGCCTCTTTTAAACATGATTTTGATAATTAAGGGATGCAGAAGCTTATCTAATTCTTTTCTTCTTTTTTTATCTTTATATATAATGGAGGCTAGTATTTCTCTTTGTAGCTTTTCTTCCTTAAAGGCCTCAGGGAAGGCCTTCTTGACAAGAAAATAGCCTTCCCTACCAGGTTCCATAACCTCCCGAGCAATAAGATCAGCATCTATCACCATAAAGCCAAGCTCTTTTAAATAAGAACTTAGGGTTGATTTGCCACTGGCAATATCGCCGGTAATACCGTAATTAAATTTCATACCAGCTCTCCCCTACATTTATACCAGTTTTCAACGGGACACTCAGTTCAACAACATTATTCATCGTTTCTTCAATCAGCAATTTAACCTCATCCAGCTCTTGTTTTTTTACATCTAAAATTAAGCTCATCATGGACTTGAAGAATAATTTTACTTTCCAACTTCCTTTCTTTTAACTTTCTCCAAACTTGAATCATTGCTATCTTTATAATATCTGCTGCACTTCCTTGAATCGGTGTATTCATTGCTGTGCGCTGGGCAAAACTTCGCATATGGAAGTTTTTGGAGTGAATTTGAGGAATTTCCCGTATACGTCCTAGAAGAGTTTTAACATAGCCATGCTCTTTGGCAAAGTCTACTTGGGAATCAAGATAAGCCTTGATACTTGGGTAGTTTTCAAAGTACTTCTCAATATAGTCTTTTGCTGCTGCAATGGGAATATCAATGTTTTCTGATAAGCCGAAATCGCTTATACCGTAAACGATACCAAAATTAACTGCCTTAGCCTCCCTGCGCTGATGGCTAGTCACTTCTTCTAAGGGGGTGTCAAAAACCACAGAAGCTGTTAGTTTATGAATATCTAAATCTTTTTTGTAACCCTCCAGCATAACTGGATCTTCAGAAAAATGAGCTAAAACTCGAAGTTCAATCTGGGAATAGTCAGCACTAAGAAGTAAATAATTCTTGTCTCTTGGAACAAATATTTTTCTTATTCTTCTTCCTTCTTCGTATCGTATAGGGATATTTTGGAGATTTGGCTCTGTTGAACTAAGCCTTCCTGTTACTGTAACTGTTTGATTTAAAGAGGTGTGTATTTTACCGTCTTGATCAATCACTTTTCTAAGCCCATCAATGTAGGTTCCCTTGATTTTGGCTAGGGCTCTATAGTGCAATATATCTTCAATAATCGGATGGCGGCCTTGTAGCTTATCCAAAACTTCTTTGTTGGTAGAGTATCCTGTCTTTGTTCTTTTGATTACAGGAAGACCAAGTTCTTCAAAAAGTACCACTCCCAGCTGTTTAGGCGACCTTACATTAAAGGGCTCTTCCACATAAGAAAAAATTCGCTCTTCTACCTCTTTTAATCTTCCACTAATAAGTTCATCTTCTTTATCAAGTTCTTCTAGATCAACATTAAAACCTTCTTTTTCAATGGAGGCAAGAACCTCTACCAGAGGGATTTCTACCTCATTGTATAAAGACAGCATTCCTTTTGTTTTAAGTGCCTCCAGCTGCTGTATGTTTAGTTTTTCAATGGTATCAAGCATCTTGGCCATAAAAAAGTCATCCATTTCGCTTGGTTCTTGCAAACCAGACAAATCAATTGCTATATTGCTTTTAAGATCTGGATGGAGAAGATAGTGACTAATCATAATGTCATCTTTTTTATATGGTAGAGGGATTTCCTTAAGATAAAGATCCTTAAGATTATGGCTAATCAGATTCTTGGCTCCAGAAAAGTCTATATCACCGGTAAATACATAGTATTTACCTTTTTCTTTTACTCCATGAAAGTCCTTATAATTCCAGTAGACTACAGAACCCTCTAGGGGGGGCCTTGTATGAAGGATTTCTACATCCTCTTCATAGTTCACTTCTTCTTCTACTTCAATATTCTTTAAAAAACTTCTAAGTTCATATTTTTCTAAAATTTCCCTGGCGCTTTGATAATTCATTCCACTATAGCTAAAGAAAGCTTCCTCGAATTCCACTGGAGCATCCAAGTCGATTTTGGCGAGGTCTCTACTTAGGTAAGCTAATTCTCTTCCTTCTTCAAGAAGTTTTTTTATTCGTGGAGTTACTTTTCCGGGATCCTTGTAGACATCTTCAAGATGCCTTCCTCCCTCTAGTAGCTTTAGGGCCGTTTTCGCCCCTACTCCCTTTACCCCAGGAATATTATCTGAGGGGTCTCCACGTAGACCCATTTCATCGATTACTTGATTGGGATAAAGCCCAAGCTCCTCGACTACTTCCTTCTCATCGTAGCTTATAAGCGTGCTAATTCCCTTTTTGGGAATGGCAACGGTAACGCTCTCATTTACTAGCTGAAGGGTATCCTTGTCCCCTGTTAAAATAACAGAATGAAAGCCCTCTTCACTCGCCTTAGCAGAAAGGGTACCCATTAGATCATCTGCTTCATAACCAGGAAGTTCAATGCGTGCTAGCCCTAGAGCGTCAAGGATTTCTTTTAGTACAGGCATTTGCATAGCAAGCTCATCAGGCATTCCCTTGCGATTGGCTTTATAGCCATCATATTTAAGATGGCGAAATGTTTTTTCTTTTGTATCAAAAGTAATAATCAGGTGGCTAGGATTTTCTCTTTCCAACATATTGTCTAGCATACGTAAAAAACCGTGAATTCCCCCAGTAAAAAACCCTTCTTCTGTGCGAAGGGGGGGCAAGGCATAATATGCCCGGTTCACAAGAGAATTACCATCAACGATTAGTAGTTTGTTCATAGGTCCATCCTTTCATCTTTATACTTTTCAAGAAAGGTTTTCTTCTTTCCCTTATCTACTGTACCCAATACCGAACCCAAATGAACATGTTTCATGCTGGCAAATATTGACTCTTCCACTCGGGGAAAATCTTCTTTCAATATTGGTAGTAATTTTTTTATCTTTTGCCTGGAAGATTGATTTTGTTTTTCTGCGACAGGACAAGCACAATCTAAAAAACTAAGTCCAGCTTCCTCCTGCCATCCAAGTATATCTTTTTCCCTTAGATAATATAGGGGCCGGATTAATTCCATCCCAGGGAAGTTTTGAGCATGGAGCTTGGGCATCATAGCCATTGTAATCCCACCTTGAAGTAGATTAAGTAGGATTGTTTCAATTACATCATCATAGTGATGACCCAAGGCAAGTTTATTGCATCCTTCTTTTTTAGCCAAGTCATAAAGAGCGCCCCTGCGCATTCTTGCACAAAGAAAGCAAGGTTTTTCACTAAGCTTTAAAGATACTTCGAAAACATTTCTTGAATAAATTTTTATGGGTATATTTAAATAATCAGCCATTTTTTCCAAATGATCTCTATGCTGGGGAGCATAGCCTGGATCCATTGCAATAAAGCTAAGCTCAAAATTCCTATTACCATGACGATAAAGTTCCTGAAAAAGCTTGGCTAAGAGAAAAGAGTCTTTCCCCCCGCTTATGGCCACTGCCACCTGGTCTCCTTCTTCTATCAGTTGATATTCTTTTATGGCTCGGATAAATGGAGTCCATAGCTTATGTCGATATTTTTTTTGTATACTTTGTTCAATCCATTCGCAACTTTTCATTTCCACCTCTAATATGTAGTATAATCAATTCATCGAGGAGGTACAAGGTGAATCCTTTTATCCGTACACAAGCTCTCCTAGAAGGAGACTTTAAAAAAATTGAGAATGCCAGTGTTGCTATTATTGGTCTAGGCGGAGTGGGAAGCCATGCCGCTATGGCCCTATCACGCATGGGAATAAGAAAACTTATTCTTATGGATCCTGATAGGATTAAAATAAGTAATTTCAATCGTCACGCCCAGGGCTACACTAGGTATTTAGATCACAATAAGGCAGAGGCCATGAAAGAAGAAATCCTTTCTTTTCGCCCCATGGATATCCTTGTTATTCCAAAATTATATGACTTGTCAGAAGAAGACAATCTATTTTCACAAGATTTTGATATTCTTATTGACTGCATCGATGTGATGACCTTTAAAATTCGCCTGATCGAGGCCTGCCAGCAGCGTAAAATCCCCTTTATTTCCTCTCTAGGGACAGGAAACCGTCTTCAGCCAACAGAACTTGAAATAACATCGATTTATAAGACCCAAGGCTGTCCCCTAGCGCGGGTGTTGCGAAAGGAAGCCCGGAAAAGACAGATAGAGAATTTTCCTGTAATTATTTCAAAAGAAAAAGCCAGAAATATCGTACTTAAGGAAAAGGAGGGAAGCCGGCATTTACCGGCCTCAAGTTATTTCACTCCCGCAGCAGCAGGACAACTCCTTGCTTACTGGGCCATAAAAAGCCTATTGGATAAAACCTAAGCTATATTTTTGCATCTTTACAAGAATATCGCCTCTGTTATAATAGTGTTATAAATACTCTAAAATACACCAAGGAGGTAGAATGAAAAAGTTTTTGTCAATTGCCATGATTGCACTACTGGTATTCACCCTAGCTGCCTGTACAGATGAGGCGAGTGAAACTGAGAGTGCACAAGAAGAGACCGCAGAAACACAAGAGGAAGAGGAGGAAGTAGTAGAAGAAGCCCTAGTTATTGAAACTCTAAAAGTTCAAATCACTCCCTCAAAAGATGCAGCACGTCTAGATGCCCAGCGTAAACCACTACAGGATATGCTTGAAGAAAAACTTGCTATGCCAGTAGAGGTTTCCATTGGTACCGACTATAGTGCTACTATCGAAGCAATGAGAAGTGGTCAAATCCATGTAGGTTTTCTTGCTCCAACCCAATATGTTCTAGCCCATGGTCAAGATGCAGCTGATGTAATTTTAAAATCTCTTCGCTATGATGTTGACGATAATGGAGATAAGCTTGAGGATGCCCCTCTAGTAGATAATTTCCGTTCTCAACTTGTAGCTGCTACAGATAGCCCTATTAACTCTGTACAAGACCTAAAAGGAAAAACGATTGCGGTTGCAAGTTTTACTTCTACCAGTGGTTTTGTATGGCCAGCCAACCTCCTTGCTGATAGCGGACTTGATCCCCAAGCCGATGTTGAATGGGTCAATGTTGGTGGACACGATTTAGCCATTCAAGCTGTTTACAATGGAGAAACAGATGCAGCCTTTACCTTTAAGGATGCCCGTTTTGTTCTTAAAGAAGAACACCCTGATGTTTATGATAAAGTACGCTTTGTTCTTGATACAGAAGGTATCCCTAATGATACAATTTCTGTTATTCCACAAATGGACCAAGAACTCCGAGATCGTATTGCCGATGCTTTTTTAAGTATTGTTGACGAGGAAGAAGGTCTTGAAGTTTTCCGCTTGATCTACGAGTGGGAAGGCTTTGCAAAAGCCCAAGATAGTGATTACGATATTGTGCGCACCTATCTACAAAGACAAGAAGAATGGGACTTTTAAATTAAAAAGCTGTCGAAAGACAGCTTTTTCCTTAAGGAGATATTATGCCACAACTTGAAATAAAGAATATATCAAAAGTTTATCCCAACGGAGTTCGTGCCCTTGATGGCGTTAGTTTTCAAGTAAATAAAGGTGAGTTTGTATCCATTATTGGTCTTTCTGGTGCAGGCAAATCTACCTTGCTGCGAAGCATAAACAAACTCATTGAAATGTCGGGGGGAGAAATTATTTTTGAAGGAAAAGATATTGCTTCAGCCAAGGGAAAGGATTTACGCCTGATTAGAAGAGATATGGGCATGATATTTCAAAGCTTTAATCTGGTAAAAAGAAGCAAGGTTATAACCAATGTATTAGCCGGACGAATTGCCTATCATAAGCCTTGGAGAACAATTTTGGGTCTCTTTCCAAAAGAAGATAAGGCCATTGCCTTTGAAGCCCTTAATCGCGTAAATATCCTAGAAAAAGCCTATAGCAGGGCCGATCAGCTAAGTGGAGGTCAGATGCAAAGGGTTGCCATCGCAAGAAGTCTTGCTCAGGAACCAAAGTTGCTTCTTGCTGATGAACCAGTGGCAAGCCTAGATCCTCTTACCACCATTCAGGTAATGGATGATCTAAAAAGAATCAACAGAGAACTGGGTATTACCACGCTTGTCAATCTTCACCATGTAGATCTTGCCTTAAAATACTCCACTAGAGTTATCGGCCTAAGAGAAGGTAAACTTGTTTTTGATGGGCCAGCTAACAACGTAGATGATGAAATCTTAAAGCAAATTTATGGGCGCGAGCTCTTAAGTAATGAAGTTTTTGGAGAAGACAATGAAAAATGATGATAAATTAGCCCCTTCTCTTCCAAAAAAACCTGCTGAACTTAAGCGGAATTTATCTATTCTTCTTTTTCTTTCTATTATTTATGCTTCGGGAAGTTTTACCAACTTTAGCCTGTCGGAGCTCCTAGGAAATTTAGGTGAAGCTGGCGATTTACTCGGTCGAATGTTTTTGCCTCCCGACTTTTCCTATGCAAGAAGACTATTTTTGCCAATGGTGGAAACTCTTCAAATTTCTTTTCTTGGAACGGTAATTGGCTCTATCTTTGCTATTCCTATGGCTGTACTTGCAGCGCGAAATATTACTACTAATAAGTTTCTTGGAGGGGTTTTTCGCATGTTATTGAACCTCTTTCGTACCATACCAGCTCTTGTTTTTGCCGCGCTTTTTACTTCCATCTTTGGTTTTGGTAGTTTTTCTGGCATGTTGGCGCTTTTTGTCTTTACTCTAGGTCTTGTTGCAAAACTTACCTATGAAGCCATTGAGGGCATCGATCATGGCCCCTTGGAAGCCTTAAGAGCCTCTGGAGCAGGGCATCTAGCAGCTTTTTTTTATGCTGTAGTCCCTCAGGTTTTACCACAATATTTAAGCTATGTTTTATACTCTTTTGAGATCAATATTAGAGCATCAGCCGTTCTAGGTTATGTTGGTGCTGGGGGTATTGCAGAATATTACGATCGCACCTTAAGTTATCTCAAATATGATAGAGCTGGAACCATTGTACTGCTAACATTTGTTGTGATTTTGTCTATTGATTTGATTTCTGCCCGATTAAGGGAGAAACTCCTATGATAGATAAATATGAAATGCAAAAACCAAAATCAAAATTGTTTCTTTACCTTATTTATGCCCTTTTATTTTCCCTTGTCTTTATTTGGGCTTTTGTAGGGATCAACTACAAAGGAGTTATGGCTACAGCCCGGGGCACCTTTCGGGGCATGCTAAATGGTATACTTAATCCAGATCTAGTCTATATCAAGAATACAACCATAGACGGACTAGGCTATGCCTTGATTGAAACCATAACCATCGCTATAAGTGGGACATTTATTTCAGCTATGATTTCTTTACCCTTTGCCTTTTTGGCTTCGCAAAATATTGTTGGAAAAAAAATAAGTAGATTGGGTAAATTCTTTATTACATGCATTCGAGTGTTTCCCGAACTAATATTAGCCATTATTTTTATCAAGGTCCTTGGACCTGGTCCCATGGCTGGTGTTATGGCTCTTGGAATCCACTCTATTGGAATGCTAGGCAAGCTCTATAGCGAAGCCATTGAGAGTATGGATATGGGCTCTGTAGAGGCTTTAGAAGCCTGTGGAGCAACAGGTCTCCAAAAGCTTTTTCATGGTGTTATACCAGAAATTTTACCTGCCCTAATGGGCTTTAGTCTCTATCGCTTTGAGATCAATACAAGAGCAGCCTCAACCCTAGGTATTGTTGGTGCTGGTGGTATTGGAGCTCCCCTACTATTTGCTATTACTGGAAGAAACTGGTCGCGAACTTTTACCCTTGTTTTCTCACTAATTATCATGGTTATACTCGTTGATTTTTTTAGTGGAAAAATTAGAAAGAGGATACAATAATGAATATACTTATTACAAATGATGATGGGATTAGGGCAAAAGGCATTAAGCCCCTTATAGACATTGCCAAGAAATTTGGCAATGTCTATGTTGTCGCTCCCAAAACAGAACAATCTGCTATTTCCCAAGGAATCACCATTCATGAGCCCCTGGAAATCGACAAGGAAGAAGCTTTATTCGAAGGTGTTGTCTCATCTTACTCCATTAGTGGAAAACCAGCTGATTGTATAAAAGTGGCCCTAGAATACCTGCGCTTTGATATCGACCTTGTGCTCTCAGGAGTCAATAATGGCCCAAATCTAGGCAATGATATACTTTACTCAGGCACAGTAGCCGCGGCAAGTGAGGCTGCAGTCTTTAATATTCCAGCCATTGCTTTCTCAACGGATTTTGGCCATTTTGATATGTTAGAAACCGAACTCCCCCGTACCTTAGAATATATTCTAAAAGAGAAATTAGCCCGCAGCGGAGTGATTGTTAATGTCAATTTCCCCCTTAATCCCCATGAAACTTCCAAGGGAATAAAAATTACCCATCAGGGCAAACGTATTTTTAATGCCAAATTTAGACATGAAGAAGGAAAATACTGGCAGGAGGGCAGCTGGGGTTATATTGAAAACGGTGTAGACAGTGATGTTACAGCTGTTACCGAAGGTTACACCTCCATAACACCCCTGGGAATTGATAGAACTTTTTGGAAAGAATTTGATCTTTGGACAAAAAAAGACCACCATAAATGGTAGTCCCTAAAAGCTTCCTAATTGGGAGCTTTTTTTGTGTCAAAAACAAGCATACTTAAAACTGTCATAATAATACTAACAATAATCGCTTCTTTATAACTGACAATCCTATACCCTCTAACATAGGGCATCGATTCCATAAGGGCAATCGGCATAGAAAAAATAGAAATTAAAATACCTGCCAAATAACTAAGTCCAAAGGTTAAGCAACCCATCACTTTTAGAAAGCCACTCAGAATTCTGAGTAAAAATACTATTAAACTAATAACAACAGCCAGTTTTAACGCGGTAGCAAAACCATCGATAACAAGAAGGGATGTATACTCTGAAAGTCCCATAAATACAATCGCCGAAAGAATCCAGTTTATCAGTAATTTCACTTAACAACCACCGCCTTTCCTCCGACAAGGATTCGTCCAGAATCCCCATCTTCCTTTGCATAAACTCGTCCCCTATAACCAAGTGCATGCCCCTGGGCAAAAACCACTTCTTCTTGCTTAGTCAAAAAACCCTCTTTTCTAAGAAGACCAAAAAGAGCACCATTAGCAGAGCCTGTAACAGGATCTTCTGGAATCCCACATGCTGGGGCAAAATCCCTGGTATATATATCATAATCATTGCCCTTATTCATGGTATAAAGATGGGTGCTTAGTACCCCCATAGAACGATTTAATGCCCCTAGAGCCTGCATATCAGGATCCATCTTATCAATAATAGCCTCATTTTTTATAGGTACAAATATATCCCAATTTCCCGTATAGGAAGCTTTTAGAGGATAATTTAAGTCAATATCATTCAAATCAATGCCCAGCGCCTTGCAGAGCTCGTTTTTATCAAAGGATATATTTTTAACCCTATGAGGAGCTTGGAGCATCCAGACTTTTTCTAGTTGATCTTCTTTATAAGAATAAAAAACGGGAATATCTCCCACTGCTGTATGCAAAACTTCCCTGTCTCTTTTTTCTTTTTGACCACGATCCCATATAAAGGCCAGGGTGGCATGACCACAAAAATCGATTTCTTCTTCTGGAGAGAAATAGCGCAAACTAAGTCCCTCATAGAAAAGGGTTTCTGCAAAACCTAGCTTTTTAGCAATTTCTTGCATTTGTTTAGTGCTAAGTCCTTTAGCACTAACAAGAGCTGTTCTATTTCCTTTATCCACTTTATCGGAAAAGGCATCATAAATAACCATATTTTTAATTCTCCTTACTGAATAAAAAAGTAGCTAAATTACCAGCTATATATATATATATATTATGTATGGGGAGATAAATCTCCCTATTTTTCGTCCATGTCCTTAACCAGACTCACAATATAGCGTGGAAAGATTATACCATAACTAGCAAGTTCCACATATTTACCCTCTAGTTCTTTGGCAAGTTCTTTTTCAACAAAAAATGTAAAGCCTTCTTGCTGGACTTTTTTATAGCTTTCTTCATTTTTTGGCCTTCCTTTTGCAACCACCGGTTGCTCTCTTGGGCCAGCTCAACCGCCGACATGCACTGTTTTAATGGTAAATTGGCTGAGTCCTTTTTTCTCTAACTTAGGAATAGACTTTTTATTAAATGAAATATTCATTTTCACCCTCCCTTAAATTATATATACCAAGCATAGCCTTTTCAAAACATATCATTAACTCAAATAAAAAAGTAGCCGATAAGCAGCTACGAATTATGTATAGGAGGATCTTAATCCCCCTATTTTTCCTCGACTTCGCGAACGGATGATATAAAGTAACGTGGAAATAGGACGCCAATGCTACTTAGTTCCACCTCATGACCATCTAGTTCTCGGGCCAATTCATTAGACACAAAAAAAGTAAAACCTTTGTTTTCGATTTTTTTGTAGCCTTCTTCATTTACTGGGCTTCCTGTTTCAACCACCGGTTGACGACTAGGACCACCTCAGCCATTTTGTACAACAATTTTCATGGTAAATTCAGTAAGACCTTTTTCTTCTAATTTGGGAATTAATTTCTCTCTAAATGCTATATTCATTTACTCCCCTCCTTCTTAAATCATATATACCAATCATAAGACTTTCAAAACACCTTATTTATTACCTTTAAAAAAGCCCCTTCTTTCGAAGAGGCTTTAAGCTTAACGTTCAACAATAAGCGTAGTTCCCATACCCCCACCAATACATAGAGTGGCAAGACCTTTTTTAGCATCTCTTCGCGCCATCTCATAAAGTAGAGTTACAAGGATTCTAGCTCCACTTGCTCCAATTGGGTGACCAAGGGCGATAGCTCCGCCATTGACATTCACCTTATCCATATCAAAATTAAGTTCTTTTGCTACACTAAGAGCTTGCGATGCAAAAGCTTCATTTGCTTCAATTAAATCTATATCTTCTATCTTAAGACCTGCATTTTCTAATGCAGCTTTTGTCGCTGGAATTGGACCTGTACCCATAATCGAAGGATCTACACCCTTAGTGGCATGGGCCTTGATTGTGGCTAAAGGCTTAACTCCAAGTTCATCTGCTTTTTCCTTGCTCATAATAACCAGCATGGCCGCTCCATCATTAATTCCAGAAGCATTACCTGCTGTAACTGTACCATCTCTTTTGAAAGCTGGTCTTAGTTTAGCCATACCTTCAATAGTAGCACCTTTACGGATATATTCATCATCTTCAACTATAACAGGGTCGCCTCTTCTTTGAGGAACTGGAACAGGAACTATTTCATCTTTAAAACGTCCCTCTTTTTGAGCAGCTTCCGCTCTATTTTGTGATGTAACTGCTAATTGATCTTGCTCTTCTCTTGATAAATTCCACTGCTCAGCGATATTTTCTGCTGTAATACCCATATGGTAATTGTTGAAAATATCCCAAAGTCCGTCATAAATCATCCCATCAACCAACTTTGTATCACCCATACGAGCACCATAGCGTGCTGTGTGAGCATAGTAAGGGGCCATGGTCATATTTTCTGTTCCACCAACTAGAATAATATCTGCATCGCCATTACTAATAAGTTGGCTTGCTAAACTTACTGATCTAAGTCCAGATCCACATACAATGTTAATTGACATTGCTGGAACTTCTATTGGAATACCTACTCCTAAGCTTACTTGACGTGCAACGTTTTGTCCTTGACCAGCAGGCAAAACATTTCCAATATAGACATCTTCAATTTGTTCTGGTGTGATTCCTGCTCTTTTAATGGCTTCTTTTGCAGCAACCTTACCCAGTTCTACTGCTGAAGTATTTTTAAATACTCCTCCAAAGCTTCCAACTGGCGTACGAGCTGCTGATACAATTACTACTTCTCTCATTCTAATCTCCTTTCGATACGTAGATTCTCATCTTAAAGTATAGTCCTGGCCTTGTTAAAAGTCAAGATTAGCCCAAAAGTAGGCTTAATGTAATACACTTGCCTTTATTTAGCAGGTGCTATTACATACATACCCAATTAAATAAAAAAACTACTCTATTATTCAATATTGTTGAGTTTTGCCAATGTATTTTGCTTTTTTAGCTTATTTGACAGGCTTATAAAGCTCCTGCTCTTAGATAAAGGGTCTATATGACAAGTTTTGCTCTCTTATTTTCATTGACATATGAACACAAAGGATTATATTCACATTAAAATAGTAGCTGGTCACTAGGGAAACTCTAAGAAATTCAATAGCGACTTTATTGTTATATGTAGGGGGTGTTCATTACACTCTCTTTGAAAAGCAAAAGCAAGCTAAATTACTAGCTTGCTTTTACTAAGCCTTGTTTATTCAAACTACATATTTTCTCCAGATTTAGTGACAATTAGCGCATCTAATCCTGTTATCTTATCTCCTTTTATTACAAGGGGATTAAGGTCCATCTCTTTTATATAGGGAGACAATATTTGAATTACTTCCCCAAAGCGAAGAATCACATCAATTAACACCTCTTTGTTAATTGGCTCAGAACCCCTAAAGCCCTCAAACAACTTATGAATTTGAAGATTATTTAAGCCCTCTTCAATTTCTTTTCTTGAAGCCTTGGGCAAAACAATAAACCGATCACGTAGTAGTTCTGTAAAAATACCACCAGCACCAATAATCATTAAAGGACCAAATATAGGATCGTCTTTCATTCCTAGAATCAGTTCTACATCAAAAGTGCTCATAGGTTGGATTAAACACTCTTTGCCCAGTCTTTTTTCCATATCTCTGTAGGCATCTAAAAGTTCTGTTTCGGTCTTTATATTAACCTTTACACCCTTAACATCGGCTTTGTGGAGTATTCCATCTACAGCAGTTTTTAGAACAAGTGGATAGTGCAAGTCTAGCTTTTTAATCTCTTGCTCGCTGGTTACCAAATGACTTTCTGTCATAGGTAGTCCCAAGTCTCTTAAGACCTCTAAAGCATAGGCTTCCTTTAACACATCAAGATTCTCTAAGTAAGACAGGTGTTTTTCTGGAATTTCTTCTTTTATTTCATTTGATTTTTCATAAAGAAAAGAAGCTTGATTTTCAAAGTTTTTAATTGCTCGCAAGGAGGGTTCTGTTCCCACAAGAACTGGGATCCCGATATTATTGATCTTTTTAGTCAGTTCTTTTCGTCTTACTCCACCAAAATTTGTTACAAAAGCAACGGGCTTGCCCGTTTTTTCATGGCCATAGGCTAGAGCACCAACACATCCCTCACTAAGATAGTATCCATCGCGAAGGTCTTGGGAAATGACCCCAATTTTTGCTGCTTCATCCTTTAACATAATTTCCATCGATTCAGCAAAAATTCGCTCAAAATCGATTCCTGTCCCCCAAGGATCTAGTGGATTAGCTGCATCTTGACCATATTCTTGAATTTCATCAAGTTTTTCCATGGTCTCCTCAGAAAGAGCTGCATATTCTAAACCAACATCTTCTGCCGCATCAGCCAGAAGATTGCGTTCTCCACCAGAGTCAGCTATTGCAACCGTTTTTCCTTGATGCATATCATTTGGCCAAAAACTAAAGAGTGCTAAGCTGGCACCTAATTCATCCAGGGACTGCGCCCTATGGACTCCATAATGATTAAAAACTGCCTGAATTGCGTCATCATCACCAGCAAGTCCTCCCGTATGAGAAAGCGCGAATTTTGCTCCTAGTTCTGACTTTCCAACCTTCATAGCAACAACAGGGATTCTTTTTTCAGCAGCAAGTTCCAGTGCCTCAATAAACTTATCAGGCTTTCGAACTGATTCCATATAAAGGCCTAGTACTTTTGTTGTATCCATTTCTAGGGCGTGAAGCATATAATCTGACAAACTTGTGATATGACCCGTTCCGGCTGCAACCATTAGATTAAATTTTAATTGAGGTTCATTATGTCCTATGGTGCTAAAGGCCGAACCTGACTGAGATATAAAGGCAATATTTCCTTTTTCTCCTGCATCCGGTGCCTCGAAACCACATATTCTTAGATCAATATCATTGTTATAATAGCCCATTGAGTTATGGCCCATAAGCGGTATACCCGCCTCTTTGCATTTGGACATAATTCTTTCTTCTAGATTCGGTGTCGTATCCTCTTCTAATACGCAGTTTGCAAATATAACCAATGATTTAGCGCCCGCCTTTATGGCAATATCAACTTGATCTTCGACTCTTCTTGCAGCTATACATAGCACCACAGTATCAAGGGATTTTCCAATAGAATTTAAATCTGGATATACTGGAAGTCCAAGAATTTCCTTATATTTTGGGTTTATTGGATAGACCTCTCCCCTATATCCGCTGTTTTTTATCATTCTTACTGTATCAAATCCAAGACTTCCTTCTCTATTTGATGCACCAACAATAGCAACACTCTTTGGAGCCAGTAGTTCTTGTAATTGCATCTTCCCCTCCTTTATAAATTTTAATCTGGCATTTTGCCCAAGTAAAGTCCATTAATACAATAGCTCCATAATTGACCAAAATATCAATTATGGAGCTAGCCTTTGTCCCGAGGCAAACTTCACACTGCCCCATATTGACCTTTTAATTAATCTATACTAATTAATTATGCATTCATAACTGGAACTGCCCAGAGAACAACTAAAAGTACAGCAATTAAAACACCCGCACTCATTAAGATTTTTGCATAAAGCTTATCAATCTTATAGTCTTTTGCAAAGAGTTCAGCCTCTGGAATTACACGCATTCTTGCTAAGTATGTTTTTTCTACTTCAGTAACTGTTGAGGATTTGCTACCTAGATAAATAGCAATTAGGTTTAAATACACACCAATAAAGAAGGGGTGGAAAAAACCTGTAAGACTCATGTCGGTAAACCTTGTTAGAGATTCTGCTCCGATTTGGCCAAGAAATCCCATCAACATACCCCAGAAGGCACCCTTTTCCGTGATTTTATCACTCCATATTGATGCAAAGGCAACAGGGCCCCATGAAGCAGCAATAATAGTACTTGCAAACCAGGAAAGAATCCGAATGGCAGGAGGATTAAAATAAGCTAAAATTAAGGCTATAATAGAAATTCCTAGCATAATCCATCTACTTGACCATAGTTGGTGTTTGTCATCTCTAAATTTGAATTTAAACACGTCATTTGTGGCACTAAATCCACTTACTGATAGGAAAGTGGAAGCAGAGGATAATCCCGCTGCCATAATACCTGTAAGTACTAAAACACCCACTAATTTAGGCATTACATTGAAGGCTGCCCAAATCATTACCTTTTCCGTTGGCTCTATTGCTGGATTAATAAGATTCATTGAAATAGCCATTGTATAAAGGAATGTTAAGAAC
>DASRNA010000166.1:0-3565 GCA_035647655.1 Clostridia bacterium
AGTGAAGTGGAATCTCACTATCTTTTATTATTTTTATGAAGAGCTGGTACACTTTCTGATTGACAAAAGCATTCATATCTTAGTTACGCCTTGGGCCAGTAAAGTCCATATATTTACTGTCTAAGGTGTTATTACTTCCATAAAGAGAAAGTTTGAATGATTTTTTATGCTTAGGTTTGATCGATGGGTTACTTTTGTGTTTGTCTCTTACATTAATATTCTCTATTAAGCTCTTATATATCTTACTACCATATCATTGGGTCCGGAATTACCCTCAGAATTAACTTCAAAACTGGGGGTAATTCCAATTGGAACTAGGTGGGTTGGTTTGTTTTACAGCTTTTTGGAGCTTTCAAAGGCGATACCTTATTTATTAATCTAAACCTGTTTGTTTTGAATGGTTTTCATTAGTTTTTCGGTATTAAAATTATTCTCATCTAAAAACTTTAGGATCTCATAGTAGTCTTTCTTATTCATTTTTGCAGTCCTACTTAAAATCCAAAGCTTACTTTTACTATCTCCCATTACTAGAGCATATCTATAGTCGGGTGCTAGTTTGATTACATTGTATTCAGCTTTAGAGGGCCAGAAAAACCGAACATATAAAGCTCCACTACAATTTTTATTCCTTAGCCAGGCACTGCCCCTAATTCCTATTTTCTTGTTTTTCTTGTAGCCCGAATTGTAAACAGCAATTTTCCCGCTTTTTTTAAGAGTGTATAGAGCAGTTACATTATTAAGACCCTTTTGTCCTCTTGCTGAAAACTTAGCAATCTCGAACCATTTACCCAAATATTTGTTTAGATCTAAATCACAAACTATTTCCATATCATCCTTGTCCATTAGAGAATCTTGCTTCTTCTTTTTATTAGGCATTTTATTGCTTCCTTTCCCCACAATATGTCTAAAAACTTAAACCTTATCTATAGATTACCCCTTAACCTTAGTAATATTTTTCCTTTTATCTTCTTCATCAAAAAAATATTAACCTAGACCATTAAATAGACCAAAAAAGACCAAGTTTAGAAGAAGGAGTATTTTATTTACTTGTGAGTAATAGGGGTAAGAAAATAGTAAGGGCCTAGACTCATACTTTAAAAACCCCATGCACCATCACTACTTTGAAGCTCACAATACAAGGGATGACTAAATTACCAAAGCCTTAAAAAAAGGAGAGATAATGACTGTAAAAGATGATAAGTATTATATAAGAAAAGCTATCGAGCTAGCCTATGAGGCCAAAGAAGATGGAGACAACCCCTTTGGATCAATTTTGGTTGATTCCAAGGGCAATATTTTGATGGAAGACAAAAACACACAAATTACTAAAAATGATATTACAGGCCATCCAGAACTAAAGATTGCTCAACGTGCTGCCGCAAAATATGATGAAGGCTTTTTAAAGGAGTGCACCATGTATAATTCTGCTGAGCCCTGTACCATGTGCACCGGCGCCATCTTTTTTAGTGGCATCGGAAGAATCGTCTTTGGAATTAGCAAAGAAAGAATGAGAGAATTAAAAAACAAAGGAGGTCCTGGCATCAAATACTCTATCCATGAGCTATTAGGCACTAGTGGTAAAGATATTGAAGTGGTCGGTCCCATGGAAGATATGGAAGAAGAAGTAGAAGGGCCCCATCTATAAGAAAGATAAAAAGAAGGGAAGCTCTCAAGACAAAAGCACCTATTTATTTAGGTGCTTTCGTGTTTTGCTAGAGACAACTAGCGTAGGGACGAATAAATATAGTGGTTTTTGTATCACCCAAACTCTTTGTCCCGGCGCTTTTTACCTACCCTTAAGTGAAGTATGAAAAGTCCACTCATAGGCGGCTTGGGATGCTAGTGGTCCTGTGTTTTTCTTGCCAAAATAGGGGGGTTACTAGGCTCATCCCCGCTGACTAGGACCACAAAAAGTATAATTTTAAAAATTGTATTTGGGCCTGGATTATTACTGACAATCTAGTACGATTTTTATCACATCCGGTGGGTTATTCATAGCAAGCCTCATCGCTTCTTTATAGTCATCTAGATCGAAGTGATGCGTTATAAAGCCATCAACACTGTAGATCCCATCTCTTATCCACTCCTGGGCAAGATCAAAGGTATAAAGCTTGCGACCCTCCCACTTTTCCATACCGTGGGCATCCACGCCGATAATTTTTAGTTCTTGCCACCAGATGGGAGATTCATCAAAGGTAATGGCTTGCATATGGTGGCCAATTTTGACAAAGGTTCCTCTTGCTTTTAAGAGTCTGAGCCCTGTGTTGTTGGACCAATTGCCTCCTATACAATCATAAATACGGTCAAAACCGCCGAAAAAGTATTTGTTTTTATTCATACCAGTATAAACTTGACTACCACCTGTGGCCTTAGAAGAAGCTGTATAAGGGTCTCCTTTAAGAACATAATCAGCACCTAGTTTTTTAGCAAAGTCCTGCTTCATTTTTACACGTTCCATAATCCAAATTTCGCAGTCTGGTTCAAGAATTTTAATGGCTTGAACCACTCCCAAGCCAATGGTTCCACAACCCATAACAAGGATTTTTTCATCCTTTTGGGGAGGAGAGGTTAGGACAGAGTGGATGCTTACTGCAGCGGGTTCAATCATAGTAGCGTCTAGGTCTGAGATCTCATCATAGACCTTGGCAAGCCCTTTTTCAGGATAAATAAAGCGGTCACTAAAACCGGCGCCGGTATCTCCCAAGTTTTTATGGGGAGAAGGTGCACCATAGTTTAAACAGAAATTATAGTTTCCTTCTTTACAATAGTGGCAACGGTCTTTAATTCCCTTGGTATCGCAGCCACTCATATAGGCGCGAATAGTGACCCGGTCACCAACTTTTAGGTCTTTTACTTCAGAACCAATTTCAATGACCTTGCCAATATTTTCATGACCTAGATAGGTTCTCTTGGAACTGGGAATGGGTTCAAAGGCTGAACTTGTTCCAGTGGTTGCTTTAAAGAAGCTAACATCGGTACCACAAACACCGCAGTAAATATTTCTAACCCGAACCCAGTCACCAGGTAGAGGCGGTTCCGCTAGATCCTTTTCGTACTTAACGGCATTAAGACCTGTATAGAGAAGTTTTTTAGCATAGCGACTGGAAAACTTGGTTGCAAGAACACGCGGGATGTCTTTTTCAAAGTAAATGGTTTTCATACTACTGTTAACCTCCTTAAAAAATGTTGAATCCTTTTAACTTGATTATACACTGAATTTACAAAGTTGTAAGAAGGTTATTGCAATTGTGTAAATATGGTAAAATGAAATAAGAAGAGTTAGGAAGCATTATCTTCCTGTCATCCTTTTATGCCATCTTCTATTTGTTGGCAGCTAGAAGTAGATAAGTATGATTATAGGCCTACTTTATCAATGCATCCTCCATAGGGGAGGTGAGAGCACTGGTCTATGTGCAGAATAAAAAAGATCATGCTCTGGGAGCTTAGCTAGCAAAAATGGCATAAAGAGTAAGAAAACTCTGTGGATCAAAGAAAAACTAGGTGGGTTAAGGAAGAAAAAGCCCCAGCGGTAGTTAGACATTTAGACCTTTAGCTGTGGCTACAT
>DASRNA010000167.1:0-5642 GCA_035647655.1 Clostridia bacterium
GGTTCCTAGTTTTCTTGCTCCCTTTTTATCAAGAAAAAGCAGGGGAAAGTCCCTTGTGTCTTTTCGTAAGTTTTTAATCATCTCTTGGTCTGTTTCATATTCAAATTGGAGGTCTCTAGCACCAAATTTTGAAAGGTCCCCTCTAAGCCTTGGAGCATCCAGAATGCAAATAGCATCTTGAAATAGGTTTCCATGGGGACTAATTAAAACTAAAGTATCAGGTTCAAGAGAAGAAAATCGGCGGGCCACTTCCTCTATCCCCTCCAGTGTCAATTTAGCTTCTAAGGCTTCCTCTCCTCCAATTTCAGAAATCAAAATAGGTGGATGAGGAAGAAGGGCTGCGGCTAAAGGATACATAGAATCTCCTTTCCTAATTCGTTTTTACTAAGTTTAGATTAAACTTGAAGTGCTTATGTCTATATTTACTCTTTACCCTTGTCTGGCTTGAGCTACCCAATTAGAAAGTTTAGTACATTCTAAAGAACTTGCAGTTATTTGCTATAATGAAGACGAGAAAATCCCCAAGGAGGAAAAATGATCTTAATAAAAAACATTCATGTCTATGCTCCAGAAGATCTTGGAATTAAAGATGTCTTTGTGAGTGGAGAAAAAATCACCCTTATTGAAAATGAAATACCAGCTTTTCATAAGGATATCAAGGTAATTGATGGCAAGGGAAAGATCCTTATCCCTGGTCTAATTGACAACCATGTTCATATTACCGGCGGCGGGGGGGAAGGAAGTTTCAAAAGTCGGGTACCTGAAATTACTCTTTCAAAACTCCTTAAAGGAGGGATTACCACAGTAGTAGGTCTTTTAGGTACCGATGGTTCCACCCGCAACATTGAAAACCTTGTGGCTAAAGCAAAGGCTCTAAAAGAAGAAGGCCTTAGTGCCTATGTCCATACAGGTTCCTATGCCTATCCTCCCATCAGTCTTACAGGCTCCCCAGGCAAGGATATTTTATTTGTTGAGGAGGTATTGGGCGTAAAGATTGCTCTTTCAGATCATCGCTCCTCTTCTATAACAAATAATGAACTGGCCCGGCTGGCCAGTGAGGTCAGGGTAGCAGGAATGCTCTCAGCTAAGCCCGGCATTGTTGTAGTTCATATGGGAGAGGGAAAAAGAGGATTAGAGCCTATTCTGGAAATTCTTGATAGTACAGACCTTCCCATAAAAACCTTTAGACCAACCCATGTTAATCGCAATCCCCAACTTTTAAAGCAAGCCCTGGCTTTTGCAAAAAAAGGAGGCAATATCGATTTAACCTGTGGGGAGAAAAACGAACTTTCTACTGCCAGTGTTCTTCGACAGGCAGAAAAACTTATGGTCCCTAGAGAAAATATCACCCTTAGCTCCGATGGCTACGGAAGTTTTTCTGATTATGATCAGTTTGGAAACCTAAGCCATATTGGGGTTGCCTCAGTTTCGATTCTTTTTAAAGAACTCAGGGATTTGGTCCTGGTTGAAGGCTTTGATCTAGAAAGGGCCCTAATCTTTTTTACCAGCAATGTGGCCAAGGCCCTCCACCTGTATCCAGACAAGGGATGTATAAAGGAAAATTCCCATGCAGACCTTCTTATTCTTGATAAGGACCTGGCCCTTTCTTCCCTTATTGCCAGAGGAAGACTCCTTCTTCATAAAAAAGAGCTTTTAGTTAAAGGCACCTATGAATAGGGTAGTTTTAAAAGAGGTTTGCCTTAGATTGCAAACCTCTTATTTTTTATCCAAGTTTAGCTAAATCTACTGCCAAGGCACTGCCCACCCGGGCATTATTATAGACCAGCTCTATATTTGCTTTTAAAGAGTCCCCCTTGGTTACTCGCTTTAGTTCATCCAGTAGATAAGGGGTTACTTCTTTTCCGCTGATACCAAGTTCTTTTGCATGAAGAAGGGCTGTTTGAATCGACCCCTCTATGAGTCCATCATCAAGCGCTGCTTCTTCAGCTATAGGAACGGCCAGGACAGCGCCCCCTTCAAGCCCAAGATCCCATTTTTCTTTTAATAGCCTGGCAGCTTCCTGGGTGCTTTCCATTGTATAATCAACAAAGTAGCCGCTTTTGGGTGTGTAAAAGGAGGGGAATTCCTTTGTTTTATAGCCCAGTACTGGCACCCCATGGGTCTCTAGGACCTCTAAGGTTCTGCCAATATCTAGGATGCTCTTTGCTCCTGCACATACCACCGCTACTGAGGTCTTGGCTAGTTCCATTAGATCTGCTGAAATATCAAAACTATCCTCTCCTCCCCTATGGACTCCACCAATTCCCCCGGTAACAAAAACCTTAATCCCAGCTAGCTTGGCCATAATCATGGTGGCTGCCACCGTAGTCGCTCCGTTTTTTTTACTTGCTAGTACATAGGGCAGGTCCCTTCGACTGACCTTTAGGGCGTCTTTTGTTGTGGCCAAATACTCTAATTCTTCTTTATTTAGGCCCACCTTCATTACCCCATCTAAAATAGCCATGGTGGCAGGAACCGCTCCTGCCTGGCGAACGATTCTTTCTACTTGCAGGGCAGTTTCAAGGTTTTCTGGATAGGGCATCCCATGAGAGATAATAGTGGACTCTAGGGCTACAACTGCCCTGCCTTGATCTAGGGCCTCTTTGACTTCTTTTTTTATTTCAATCATTTTTCTACCATAAAAGACTTTTTGTCTTTACATCCTTTCTTCTTTGCCTTATTTTTTCTTCTTCAAAATACACCCTATCTCTTTGCTGGCCTAGGACAATAAGAGCGAGGGCCTGACTAAAGCTTGCTAGATGCTCCAAGTCCCATCCATGATAGTTGGCGTAGACTGCCGCAGCTAAAAAAGCGTCTCCAGCTCCTGTTACACTCTTTACATTTTCTACTTGGGCGCTAGCATGGATAATTTGATTTTTATCGGCTACAAGCACCCCCTCCTGGCCCAGGGTTAGATAGACCTCTTTTACGCCTAGTTCAAGAACTTGATAAAGGGCCTTTTTATAGTCTTCAAAGCCGCTAAGCTTTCTTCCTAGCAGGCTCTGCATCTCATAAATGTTAGGTTTTATTGCATAGAGGTACTTTAGTGAGTTTTTAAGCTTTAGGCTTTTTACCGTTGAAACTGGATCGACAAAAATCCTTTGGTCTTGATGGTTTTTACATAGATAGTCTATTACTTCTTCTTGCAAGTTTGCATCAAGAACAATCATAGGAGATTCTTTGATTAGCTCTTTTTTTTCTTGTAAATACTCCTTATTTAGTTTTTCTAAGATGCCCATTTGATTTATTGCCACCACCAGCTCCCCTTTTTTATCCAAAATAGAGAGATAGACTGAGCTGGGAGTATTTTCTAAATAAAGACTATCCTGCATATCTACGCCTAACTTTTCTGTTGAACTCCTTATAAAGTCCCCTTCTTTGTCTTTTCCTAAGGTCGTAAGTAGTCTGGTAGAAAGTCCTAGCCTGGCAATGTTTTCTGCAATATTTCTAGCTACTCCCCCAGCAGAGGTAGTAAGCTTGCCCGGGTTTGAATCATAGAGCTTTAAATCTTGGCTACTAATTCCCTGAAGGTCAAGATTACAAGCCCCTATTAGGGTGATTTTAGGATCTGTTTTTATTTTTCCTATCTTGGCTTCTTCTTTTTTCATAATTCCCCATATTTCTTTATTTCTATCTATGTCTTTATATTATAAGTTCATCTTAAAAATAGCAATACTTTTACTTCTTTTAGGGCTCTATAAAAAAACAGCTCCTAAATAGAAGCTGCGCTTTTAAAACTGTAAGGGCTGGGGATATCTGGCCCTTATATTTAATTTGATTTCCTCTCGATCTAAAAACTGCTCGCTTTCGCCCCCTAGCCAGAGGAATAGTTCTTGGTCCTTGACTACCAGGGGCATTCTATCGTGGATACTACGCACATGGCTATTAGGTGCTGTGGTTAGTAAGGAAAAGTACTTATCCTGATAGATGCCAGCCAGATAAAATATGTCTCCCCCCTTATCAAATAGATACTGTTGTTTGATGGGTTTTCCTGTATGCGGACTGGGGACTCTTTGGCTTTTATGAGGCTCATAAAAGCCCAGGCAAGGAATTAGACACCTGCGATTTTCAAAGGAATCCTTCCACATTTTCTTTCCCTTTATGGCGCTTTCAAGACGAGTATTAAAAACAGGCCCCTTTTGCCAAGAAACCGGATAACCCCAAAGAAGTTCAACAAGCTCTAATCCCTCTTTAGCTGCTAGATAAATAGGGGCTCTTATCCCGGGAAAGATATCCCTATAGGGATATGGTTTTTTAGAAGAAATCTTGCCCTTATCTCTTTCTTGGAGCATTTCTGCTCTTGGTGCAAAATAATGTACACACATATCTTCCTCCACTAGATAAATACCCCAAAAAGAGGTGAATTCACTTTTATCTTACTTAGTGGAAGAATAAAACTAGCTAGCTGGCTTATCACCTAAAAAACCTCATCGCTTTCTAAAGAAAAAAAGCCAGCAGTTAAAACATCCTTTATCTCATCGCTTAGTCCATCAAAGTACCAGTCTTCCTTGTATTTTTCAAGATTCACAGTAAAAGTCTCGACCTTATCAGCTTCTAGTATTTTGGGTATCATATCCCTGCTAACCTTTTCTATCATTGCTTCTTCATCTATTTCTGCGCCAGTAAAGGCGCTTTTAAGGACCCTTGAAAAAAGCTCCTTTATGATGTTAGTAAGCAGGGGCTTAGATTCAACATAATGGCTTTCTATATGAATCTGGGCTTTATCCTCTTTTTTTTGACTGTCTAAAATTTCATAGGTAATTAACCCTGCTGCCTTATGAAAATAGTCTTTCATGCTCGGGGGATAATTATCACCTTCTAGCTCAGCAAAAAAATCCTTTGCCTCCTCTATGGCTTGAATCTTTGAGGGGTTGATTAGTCTTATCATCTCTTCCATATCCATAAAATTTGCAGCAGTAAAAAAAGATTCCAGGGTTTTTTCAGGGCTTGTCTGATCAAGATCAGGCTTTTGAGGCTCTGCAGGCCCGCTGGCACATGAGCCAAGCATAAGTAGTAGGAGCAAGAATGTAGATATTATTTTTTTCATTTTGTATTTCCCCTTTTTAAATGAACTTTAAACTTATTACAATTATACCATAATTTATGTCTTCTTTTATCCATATAGAGCTTTGATCTTAGCTTATTTCTTCTTGATAAGAAATCTAGCTTCTGGCTTATTTATTAATTAACTTGAATCCTTTCTCAATCTCGATTACACTATAATTAAAGACAAGAGGGTGAGCTTGTGAGCGTCTTCTTAGGTAAGACTAGAAGAAGGGCAAAAACTATCCCTTGATTTTTACAGCTCAGCTGGTTTTTCAGGTGACTGGGTATTTTCTAGGATAAGTGACTCTAGAGTCTTTAGAGCAACTATTAGAAGCTAAAATAGACTGCCTAGGCAGTCTATTCTTTTCATTTTCATTACAATAAACCTGCTTACAACTGATTTAATTTCCTGCTTGAAGTCTCCCTACCTTATTAAAGCAGGTAAAAAACTTGCTCTAGATCGCTGCCAATCTTCCTTCTAGGAAAACTCAAAAGAAAAACATAAATAAATTCTGTAAAATTAGACTTTTTTTTACTGGTTACAATAACACATTATTGTTTAAGACTATTTACAAAGATAACAGGTGGTACTTATG
>DASRNA010000168.1:0-7867 GCA_035647655.1 Clostridia bacterium
CCAAAGCATAGACGAAATCCTCTTGCAGGATATTGATTTCTGGTTTGAACTTACGCCAACAGATTTATCCATTGCCAGCGAAGTTCATGGGGACATTTCAAAAATCCTTAGAAGAGGAATACCTGTTATCTTTGCCAATAAAGCACCCCTAGTTTATGATTATCTATCGCTAAAAAAATTAGCCGATAGCAGGCAGGTCCACCTTGGTCTTAGTGGGGTACTCGGTGCCTCTTTACCGAGCTACGCCCTAGTTCACTATGGTAGCCTAGGTGCAAAAATACTTAGTATGGAAGGTATCCTAAATGGCACGACCAACTTTATTTTAAAGCAAATGGAAGAGAATATCTCCTTTGATAAGGCAGTTGCTTTAGCGCAAAAACTGGGTATTGCTGAGCCCAACTGGGCCTATGATGTTGATGGTTTTGATAGTGCCATCAAGATGAGCCTTTTGGCTTCAGTCATTTCTAATAAAAACATTAGCTTTGACCCTAGCCATATTAAAGGGATTAGAGATATAGACCTAGAAGAAATCCAATCACTAAAAAAAGAAAATAAAAGGATAAAACTTCTAGCGACCTTTGAAAAGGACATAATAAGGGTTAGTCCAAAAGTTTATACACAAGAAGACATCTTCCACCACATAGATGGATCAGATAAAATCCTTTATATAAGAACAGATAAACTATCTGATATGACCCTAATAGGAGGAAAATCCGGTCTTAAAGAAGTAGCCGCTTCCTTGCACCGCGATTTGCTTTGGATAAAAGAGCTTATGGGGCACTAGATAGATCCTTCGTAATTTAGCAAATCGCTTCAATTCTTTTTACAATAACCTCTTTAGGCGGATGCTATGACTTTCAATAACAAGCCTCTCTAGCATTTGTTGTTTTATGGCCACCTTTAAAAAGCCCATCACACCAACAATAGTATTTGCTTAAAACATTTGAAAGAGTGTTTTATGCATTTATTAGATTGGCAAAACAGGGGGACTACTTATTCCTAGACCCGTTTTTAGGGCTGTTTTCAGAGCCAAGTATTATATTTCAAGAGCCCCAAAAAACACAGCTTCAAATAATACCCACTTATTGATTGGTGATCTTGATGGCAACTCGCATTATCTAACCTTCTTTTTAGATAAAGGAGATGACACAAAAAAGCTCAAGATTATATGGAGGGATTTATTGGTGAGACAGATGGTGGCCTTTGTATTTGAATCAGAAAACAGAAAAGACAAAGGCTACTGACTTGATGAAAAATCAAGATCAAGGGTAAAATCTTATCCTAGTGGACCTCCCCTTTAATCTATCGATTTTAACAAAAAGCTAATGATATCTTTGGCCTTTGGTGGGCAACCAGGCAGGTTTTTTTCAAAACCCTTAGTACATAATCCAATCCCTATTCCCTTGCCTTCTTTATACTTATAGCCTTGCCCTATGTGAATTTTTTCCTCTATATGACAAAGATACCCTCTATCTTTTAACCTGTCTAATCCATGGATTAGACTGCCATAACAAGCAGAACACGCCATATCTTCCTCTATATATTTTGCCAGTTCTTGAATGGACCTGCTCTTGGCTATCGTCATGGGTGATTTATCCCGATTTAGTTCCTTGATATTGGCATCATCGATTTGACTGCTTCCTATCTTCAATTCTTCTGCCATTTCTATATAGGGAATCTCTTTAATATGGTAGCCCAATAATTGAGCTACATAAGCGTCTACCAAAACAGGGTCTTTTCCCAATATAATCCGATTCATTTGAACAGGGTTTCCCCCTTCTTCAAAATTCAAGTCCCCTATGATTCCATCAACGATAATTAAATCTTGTTTTAACACTTTATTCAAATAGGCAATAGGCCTGTGAAGACCCATGGTATGGAAGCGCCTTTTCTCTGTATCGGGTATGCAACCTTTCATGTTTTTTAATGCACAAGTAATATTCGTCTGACAATGGCCCTTTAAAACGGGCATATTGATTAAGTAATCCAAATCCATAGCCTGCTTACATACAGAGATTGTCGTTTCTTCTACTTGGTAGTTCCTATATTTATCCTTTTGCAGATCTATTAAAGGGACATCATATTTCTTAGATAGTTCTTCATACCCACATACTTCAAAGGCTAAGGAGGTCCTATCTCCCACCCAAGATCCTTCCAATATGAGTAAATTGTGATAACCATTGCAAGTAAGATATTGTATCACACCTTCAACCAGCTCTGGGGAGGTAGTAGCTCCTAATTCAGCAGGTTTTGCCACCACTAGATTAGGTTTAATGCCTATCAATGAATTTTTATGGGGTATATCCTCTAATATATTCGTCTCTTCTAAGGCTCTTTGAACCATTTTTTTTGGCTCGCTACCGTACATGATATATAGTAAATCTCGATTCATAAAAATCCCCTTCCTACAAAGTATCATATTAAGTGTTTTTCTTAGAATTTAATGTTATTGTAGCATATCCCACTGGCCGGCTTCGCTTCAACTCGTCTTATTACTCCTTCGAGTTTTTTCTTTTGTCCGATTTAAATTTAACTTACTAACTTTTATCACCCCACCTTTTATATCCAGCGCTTTAACCCAGGATATTTCTTGTGTTTTGAGAGATAGACATCAATTAATCAGCATCTTTTGAATTATTTGTAACATAGATTGACACTTCTTTTTGTCTATTGTATAATATTAGTGAGCATATAAGCTCAAAATTGTTGCCTACTCCAAAGGTCTCTTATACCAAGGGGGAAAATATGAAAAAAATCATTATTACAACAGGCGATGAAAGCGGCGGTATTTTCGAAGAAGAATTTATGGATGACAAGCAGATTATAGCTTACTTAGAAGATGAGCGTGCTGGTGGAAAACGGTGGATTAAAGCATGGGTTCAAGAAGAGGAAAATATCTTTCGAGACTATGAAGATCCAAAACGGCGACGATCAATCCCCTATGGGGCCATTCAAGTTGATGCAAAAAAAATATTACAGGATAAAGAAGGACATATCATTGGTCACTACCGCGTCGATCAATCTACTCCAATTCATATTTTTTATCAGGGAAAACCTTATACTGAAGCTATGCTAGAAAAGGATCCTCATCTAAAAAACCGTATCGATGATATCTTACCTGATTTCAGAAAAGGCCGTAATGAAATTCAAAATGGCAAAGAAGTTCTTGAACGTTGGGATATAAGACTAGAGCGAGAAATAAAGTCAGTTGTCTATTATCAAGAATACTCACACAAATAAAAAATACAGAAAAAGGCTTATTTCTAGGCCTTTTTCTTTTTTTAGGCACAATATAATTTTTTTCCTAATTTTAGGGTAGAATCAATAGCAGGAGGCATTATGATTAGATACAGTATTGAGAAAAAATATACTACCCTAGTTCTTGTTGTTATTATTTTAGTGCTAGGTTATGTATCATATACCGGCTTACCCCTAGATCTCCTGCCAGATCTTGAGCTGCCTATGTTAGTTATTATGACCCAGGATCCCGGTCAAACACCTGAAGCCATGGAGGCCAAAATAACAAGACCCTTAGAAAAGCTTCTTTCTTCTACTGAAGGTCTTGAAGAGCTCCAATCCATTTCCTCTTCAGGTCGTTCGCTCTTGCTTTTAAGCTTTGTCCAGGGCCATAATATGGATTCTGCTATGATTGATGTTAGCGGAAAAATAGATTTTCTTGCAGAGCTTTGGAAAAACACCAGTCATCCTACGATACTAAGGCTAAATCCCTCCATGTTGCCTGTTATGACAGCGGCTATTTATGATGAAAATATATCTGCCAAAGAATTAACAGAGCTATATGAAGAAAATCTTCAATCAAAACTTGAAGGAACCGATGGCGTTGCCAGCGTAGGAGCCTCGGGGCTTTTTCGCGAGGAAATAAATGTCTTTCTCTCAGAAGAAAAAGTTCATAAGATAAACGAAGAGATCCTAAATAAGGTTCAAAGTTCCATCGAGGAAAAAGAAGGTGAGTTAGAAGAAGCAAAAGAAAAAATTCAAGCGGGAAAAGATCAACTATCCTCAGCAAGTATTCCTACAACTAGCCCCTCCCTACCTGATGACCTTTTTGAATCTAGTATTTCACTTGCTTCAGAACTTGCAGAACTTAGCCTTAACCGAGCCAGTAATCAGGTCTATCTTTCCTCTCTAGAGCAAGTTCTTCTCCTTCTTCAAACTCCAGCAGAAGATCTTAGCCAGACTCAGGCTCTAATAGTACAATACCTAAAAGATTGGCCCTTTGAACTAAGTGAAGAAAATATAGAAAATGCTATCCTCTGGACAGAAGATGAAATTATAAAGGCTAGTGAGCAGGAAGCACTTTATCAAGCAGAAGAGGCTGCCCTGCAGCAAAAACTAGACCAAGTTCTTGTTTCCTTAGAAAGCATGTCCGCCGCTCAGGGGCAAATGATAGCCCAAGCTGGAAATATGTTGCTCCAAGCCCAAGCTGCAGCCAGCGAACTTACCAAGATGGAAGTTATGCTGGAGAGCCAAGCCATGATGTTAGAATCACAAAAAGAAGAGGCTCTAGCCACGGCCAATATTTCAAAACTTCTAAATGTAGATTCTCTTTCAAAACTTCTTCTGGCCCAAAACATTTCCTTTCCCATTGGTTATATAAAGAGTGAGGATGGGCTTATCCCTCTTACTATCGATAATCCCTTAACTGAGGAGGAATTGCCAGACTTACTCTTAACTGATACAGGCGAAGAAGCAATAGGAAAAATCTACCTAAAGGATATTAGCAATATATCTAATAGCGATAATTCCAAAGATTATTATGCAAAGATCAATGGAAAAAATGCTATCCTGGTAAATATAGAAAAACAATCTCAGGCAAATACATCAGAGGTTTCAAGCAATCTAGCCCTTACTATAGAAGAAATGGAAAAAACCAACCCAGGCTTAGAAATTAGTCCTCTTATGGACCAGGGGCTTTACATCCGTTGGGTCATTGAAGCCATTCTTAAGAACATCCTTATTGGCGCCTTATTTGCTATGGCTGTACTCTATCTATTCTTAAGAGATATTCGCTTTACCCTGCTAATTGCCTTGTCCATCCCACTTTCTATTGTCACATCTATTATCCTTATGTACTTTTCCAATATAAGTTTAAATCTAATTTCTCTAGCGGGACTTGCCTTGGGAGTTGGTATGATGGTGGACAACTCTATTGTTGTAATAGAAAACTCCCACCGGCTTAGCCTTCTTGGCTATAGGCCTAAAGAGGCCGCTCTAGAAGGGGCCCGTGAGATGGCTCCAGCTATCACCGCATCTACTATGACAACTGCTTTTGTTTTTTTACCCATACTCTTTACCCAGGGAATGGCAAGAGAACTCTTTACTGATATGGCCTTAACCATAGCCTTTTCTTTATTTGCTAGCCTTTTTGTGGCTCTTACTGTAATACCAGCTGTAAGCAGCATCCGGCCTTATGTTAAAGAGAAAAAAACCAAAGAATCCAAATACTACCAAAACACCCTCCTTTGGAGCTTAAAACATCCCTATCTTGTTGTTTTAGCCAGCCTTCTTCTTCTTGGGGGAAGCATCTTTGCCCTCCTAGAAAAAGGGGCCATCTTTATTCCTGATATGGACACCCCTCAGATTAACCTCACTGTTAATCCTGAGGATGCATCTCAGAGCACACAGGAGCTTTATGACATATCCGATGAGGTTTTCCTTCGCCTTGAAGATTTAGAAGATCTCGAACTTATAGGAGGTCTAAGCAGTCAAAACCTAATGGGAAGTTCTAGTGGCATTAGTTTCCATCTTGTAAGAAAAGACAGCTCCAGAAAAAGCAGTCTAGAATTAGAAAAAGAAATCACAGATCGCCTAGCAGACCTTCCAGCCCATATTCAAGTGCAGACCCAAAATGTCAATATAGACGCCATGGGAGGAGGGGGCCTAAGTCTTTGGGTTCTTGCACAAGATCTTGAGGAAGCTAGAGCCTATAGTGAAAAGCTTCTTGAAGATATGGAGGCCATCCCTAGCTTAAAAGAGGCCTATATCGATGAAGAAGAAACCGAAGATGAATTCCATCTTGTGATTGATCGAGAAAAAGCCATGGAAAAAATGTTAACACCTGCCGAAGTGTATATGCAACTTGAAAACCGCCTTTCTCTTCCTAAACCTATTTTTCAGCTAGATAGCCTCCCCCTTATTGTTACTGAGGAAGGAGAAGAGCGGCTTAATCTTAGTGAGCTACTCAATAGCAAAATACAAAATAATAATGGGGATGAAATCAGACTCTCCTCTATTGGAAGCATTGAAAAAGCAACTAGCCAGGTAACAATACGAAGATCTTTCCAAAAACGATATTTAGAAATAAAAGGCGATATTGAGCCCGATAGCAATATCACCCTTGTTTCAAGAGAAATTGATAAGCTAATTGAAAATAGGCCCCCTCCAACAGGAGTGGAACTTCACTTTTCCGGGGAAAGAGATCAGATAGATTCTGCCATGAATGATCTGCGAAAAATGATGATTATGGCCTTTATTATCATCTATGGCATTATGATTATCCAGTTTCAGTCTCTGCTAGCACCCTTTATCGTTATGTTTACCATTCCTCTAGCCTTTACTGGAGGCGCTCTGGCCCTTCTTCTTTTTGGTAAACCACTCAGCATCATTGCCATGCTTGGTTTTCTTATTCTAAGCGGCATTATCGTTAATAATGGAATCGTCTTTATCGATACAGCCAGAAGAGGAAAAGGACCCATAGATGAGGTGCTAGTAAATACAGGAAAAGTCCGTATGCGCCCTATCTTAATGACGGCCCTTACAACTATGCTGGGACTTTCTCCCCTAGCTATGGCAGTAGGTCTTGGTTCTGAAGCTCTCCAGCCCATAGGGATAGTCATTATCGGCGGTTTAATTTACGCCACTTTAATGACCCTTTATATTATCCCTGTTCTCTACAAACTTTTACTTGGAGGTAAATATGCAAAAGACACTCTTTGATAGAAAATCTGTTCGTTCCTATCTAGACAGAGAAGTTGAGCAAGAAAAAAAAGAGCTTATTCTTACAGCTGCTCTTCGCTCTGCCACCGCTGGCAATATGTCTCTATACAAAATTATTGATATTAAGGATCAAAAAATAAAAGACCAGCTGGCCATAAGTTGTGATAACCAGCCCTTTATTGCCACGGCTCCCCTAGCACTTCTTTTTCTAGTAGACTACAGTGGCTGGTATAAACTTTTTAAAGAAAAAGATCCTGCTTGCAAAAAGCCTGGTATGGGAGATCTTTTCCTGGGTGCATCAGACGCTCTTATTGCAGCCCAGAGCGCTGCTATCTGTGCCCAGAGCCTAGAACTTGGAAGCTGCTATATAGGTGATATTCTTGAGCAAGCCGAGCTCCACAAGGAGATCTTTAAGCTGCCCCAGTATACCATGCCCATATCTCTTCTTCTTATTGGCTACCCAAGCCAGCAACAAATAGATAGACCTCAGCCACCACGCTTTTCTAAAGAAGCTATGGTCTTTAGCGATGTCTTTGAAGAAAGATCTCTCAACCAGCTCAAAGAAGATCTTCGCAATAAAAACCCCCGCCTTGGGGCAGAGGCTCAGATTGATGATCTATTTCATCGAAAATGGACATCAGACTTTCTTCTAGAAATGGAGCGCAGTGTGGAAAAATGGCTTTCATGGTGGGATAATTAGTTCTTCTTATCCTTCTTTTCCTCTTTTTTCTTATAGATGGTCTTAAGATTTCTTGTTGCATTAAAGCCAACAGCAAAAATGACCACAAAAATAAGAAGGCTAATTCGAAATCTTTGTTCAATCGATGGAAAAGGAACAATCTGGATAACAAGAAGCATTGTAAGACCAATAATGGTATATACTGTTTTTAAAAGAAGGATGTCCCTTTCT
>DASRNA010000169.1:0-3516 GCA_035647655.1 Clostridia bacterium
CCTTTATAATTATTTTGGTTGGGAAAGACCTTATTTTGTCCACTTACCCAACATTTTAAACACCCAAAGAAAAAAACTCAGCAAACGACAGGGTGATGTATCTGTATCGGATTTTCGGGAGAAAGGCTATCTTCCTGAAGCCCTGGTAAACTTTTTAGCCCTAGTAGGCTGGAGTCCAGGCGATGAAAAAGAAATTATGACCATGGACGAAATGATCGACGCCTTTAGCTTTGAGCGGGTTTCGCGTAGTGGTGGGGTTTTTGATATTGATAAACTCAATTATATTAACAACCACTATATTCGCCAGGCTGAGAACAAAAGACTTTATGATCTTCTTCCCCAGGAGTTATTTGAATCTAGGGAGGAAGAACATATATTAGAAATTATCGAACTGGTAAAAGAGAAGGTGGATAGGGTAGTCGATTTAATCCCCTTTATTGAAGATTTTTATACTGATGAACTGATAGTAGAAGAAGGGTCTTTGGAGACCTTAAAAGAGCCCCATGTTGCTGAGCTGCTAGAATTATTCGCCAGCAAATTACAAGGGCTTGAAAACTATGATAAAGAAAATATTCAAAAATCAATCAAAGAGTGCCAAAAAGAATTAAAGGTAAAGGGCAAGCAACTTTTTATGCCTCTAAGAATTGCCATTAGTGGCACCACCCATGGATCAGACTTGGTAAAAACAATTGCTCTTTTAGGTAGAAAAAGGGCACTTTCTCGATTAAGCCAAGCAAGGGAGATGGTATGAAATTAAAATTATATAATTCTCTGCATCTTGAAATAGAAGAATTTGTTCCCCTTAGCGATAAGAGAGTGAGCATTTACACCTGTGGTCCCACTGTATATAATTATGCCCATATCGGCAATATGCGCACCTATGTAAGTGAAGACATTCTTGTAAGGACCCTAGAAGCCCTTGGCTACAATGTTCTTAGGGCCATGAACATTACTGATGTGGGTCATCTTACTGATGATGGGGATGATGGGGATGACAAGATGCTCCTTGGAGCCAAAAGAGAAAAAAAGACAGTGTGGGAAATTGCGGATTATTATACAGAGGCCTTTTTTAAAGATTTTGATGAACTAGAGCTAAAAAGGCCGGATATAGTAGAAAAAGCAACAGACCATATTGATGGCTATATTGATTTTATTAAAGTCTTAGAAGAAAAGGGCTTTACCTATCAAGCTGGTGGGAATGTTTATTTTGATATCAGTAAATTTCCCCGCTATAATGAGCTTTCACGTATGCCCCTTGAGAATCTACAAGTAGGCTCTAGGGAGGGTGTTTTTCGCGATGACAATAAAAAGAATCCCTTTGACTTTGTACTATGGTTTACTAAATCAAAGTTTGAGGACCGACAGATGCGCTGGAAAACCATTTATGGAGAAGGTTATCCCGGTTGGCATTTAGAGTGTTCTGTTATTGCAATGGACGCCTTTGGGCCACGAATGGACATTCACTGCGGTGGAGTGGACCATATCCCTACCCATCACACCAATGAGATTGCCCAAAGTGAAAGTTATACGGGAGAAAAATGGGTCAACTATTGGTGGCATGCAGAATGGCTCATTGATAATGAAGGAAAAATGAGCAAATCAAGAGGAGAATTCTTGAGCCTACAATATCTAAAAAGTCTTGGTTATGATCCAATGGATTTCAAATATTTTTTACTGGGAAGTCATTATAGACGACAGCTTCACTTTAGTTTTGAAGCTCTGGATGGAGCTAAAGATGCCTATACAAAGCTTAAGGCTAGGTGCCTTGCTTTAGATCCTCCTGAAAAAACATCAGCATATTGGGAAGAATTTCTAGGTCATTTGGCAATGGATCTAAACACAGCCAATGCCCTTACGGTCCTATATGACTGTTTAAAAGATCCAGATCTTTCTTCTGGGGAGAAAGCTTATGCCATAAGACGTATGGATACAGTGCTAAAATTAGCACTCTTTGAAGAAAAAAAGATAGATAAAGACTTGAAAGAAGAAATACAAGATTTGGTTGATCAGCGCAGCAAGGCCAAGGCGGATAAAGACTATGGCAAAGCCGATAAGCTTCGTGATAAGCTTGAAGCCATGGGTGTAAGCATCAAAGACAGTAAAGAAGGAACAACTTGGCAACTGCACTAGCTCCGGTGAACCGCTATAACTCTTTGCAGCTTGCTTATTTGGGCGATGCAGTCTATGAGCTCTACATCCGTGAGTATTTACTCGCAAGTGGTTTTATGAGCCCGGGTGAGCTAAATAGACGGGCCAAGGCCTATGTCAGTGCAAGGGCCCAATCAAAGGCCTACTTTGAGGTAGAAAAAGAAGTCACTTCCCAGGAAGAGAACTATTTGCGCCGGGGAAGAAATGCCAAGGGAGGAGCTGCCCCTTCCTCGGCTAGTATTAGTGATTATCGCAGAGCGACAGGTCTGGAGTCTTTACTTGGTGCTCTTTATGTTATGGAAAAAAAAGAACGCATTACAGAAATTATGGATATTTGCATTAGAGTGTTAGAGGAAAATAATGAAAAACTGGTCTAAAAATGAAAGACGGCTCTTTTCTTTTAGTCTTGTGCTTTTGCTCCTTCTAAGCGGAAAAAGTGTTTTTTTTGATGGCTATAAAGCCCTTGATAAAAAAGAAAGCAAGGTAATGCAGCTGGCTCTTGAAGAGACTGAGGTAAAGCCTTGGATTCATAAAAAGGTGGTAAAGGTAAAGGCCCTTGACCCCCAGCATTATGAAAACATCAGTATGACTCATGGTTACTTGGTTGTGGTACGAAAATACTTTTTAGGCATTGTGCCTATTGGAGAAAGTAGGGTATTAGAATAATGGATGTAATTATAGGAAAAAACCCTGTCCTTGAAGGACTCAAAAGTTCTTTACAGATTAACAAGGTTTCCTTTTATAAAAATATGGGCCGTAAAGATATTGAAGAAATCATTCTTCTTTGTGAAGAAAAGAAGATTCCCTATACTTGGGTAGAAAGAGAAAAACTTGATGAGCATGGCAAGCCCCACCAAGGGGTAGTTGCCTTTGTAAGCAGTATTAGTTACGCCAGTCTTTATTCCTTGATTCATAAAGAAGGCCTAATACTAATGCTTGATGGGGTTACAGATCCTCATAACCTAGGAGCAATTATTCGAAGCGCTCATGTATTTGGCGCTCAGGGACTGGTCCTGCCCAAACGACGTTCTGCGAGTTTGGATGCTACTAGTTTTAAGGCCAGTGCTGGAGCTGCCGCCCATCTTCCTATTGCCAGGGTGGCCAACCTAAATGATGCAATTAAAGAGTTCAAAGAAAAAGGCTTTTGGGTCTACGGCGCTCAGGCAGAAGCGGCTCACGAGCTTTCACAGATCAAGTTTCCTAAAAAGACAGTTTTAGTCTTTGGCTCTGAGGACAAGGGAATTAGTAGACTTGTTAAGGATGGTTGTGATGAACTGTATAAGATACCTATGGCTAACTTTGAATCCCTTAATGTTTCTGTTGCCTCGGGTATAGCATGTTATAGTTATTTTTTACAAAACCCTGTGG
>DASRNA010000170.1:0-20903 GCA_035647655.1 Clostridia bacterium
GTACATAATAAGAATTCTTCAAGTGTTTGGCTCTAGATTTACCTGCATCTTCTTCATCCTCAAAAAGACTGCTGGTGGATTCATATATTTGCTTAATCCTATTTGCATTATATATAATCTCTAAAACACCCTTTATTTCCCCCTTAATTATAATCGGTATATTTGTTACAATCGAAGTAACTTTTCTTCCTTTAAAATTAATATAAGTCTGTAGGTCATCATATATGGGTTTTCCCGTTTCTATACACTGTAGAATCGTGCTAGTTTGAGGATCAGAAGAGGGAAATACATCTAAAACATGCTTCCCAAGCATTTCTCCCGTTTCTAGTCCTTCCATTTCCTCTAGGGCTCGATTGTAATAGAGAAAGCGACCATCTACACCTATTACCGCGATTCCTAGTTGAGTGTGGTCCGAAATCAGTTCAAATAATTGTTTTCCATACTCTTCAAAAATCACCCATACCTCCTCATGGTCATTACTTACTCAGCTATTTATTATTACTTTGTGAGTATTTGCATCTTTTCATGGGTATTCTTACCGCTTCCGTTAAAATTATAATTAAATGCAAAAAGCCTATAACCAAGATGGCTATAAGCTTTTTGATGGCGAGGTATAGAGGATTCGAACCCCCGGCCCCTAGATCCGAAGTCTAGTGCTCTATCCAGCTGAGCTAATACCTCCTACTGTTTTTAATTGTACAACTTTATAGCTTAAAGTGCAAGAGAATATACTATCTTTTATCCTACTCATTAATCATGTTAACCAATAAAAAAAGAAACATCGTTTCTTTATTAGCTTGGCGCGCATAGAGGGATTCGAACCCCCGGCCCCCTCCTTAGGAGGGAGGTGCTCTATCCTGCTGAGCTATATGCGCAATATATATGGGGCGGCTAAAGGGATTCGAACCCTCGAATGCAGGAGCCACAATCCTGTGTCTTAACCTCTTGACGATAGCCGCCATATTTAAAAACTGGTCGGGGTGGCAGGATTTGAACCCGCGGCCCCCTGGTCCCAAACCAGGTGCGCTACCAAACTGCGCTACACCCCGATGCAGCAACTCTAATAATACAGAGAAAAGTTCAAATTGTCAACTACAAAAGTGATGGTTTTTGTTACATTTTTTTACTATACCTCTTTTACTATCACTTCTACCCCAGCTTCTTGGATTTGCAAAATAAGATAGGTTCCTCTTTTGCCAGGAGGTGGAAGAGACACACTGCCTGGATTCAAAAAAAGTATCTGGTCAATTGTCCTTTTTAGGGGCTGGTGTGTATGACCAAATAGAACAATATCTGCCCTTTCTTCCTTGGCCCTGTAGAAAAGATTGTGCAAATCTCTTTTTACCCCTTCTTTATGGCCATGGCTCATCATAATGCGTTGCCCCTTTAGTTCAAACACCCTCCTTAAAGGAGCTGCACTCATACCATCACAATTGCCACGCACACTCAGGCCTTCTTTAAGATCTTTTCCATAGTCTCCTAGGTGCAGACTTAGATCGGGCTTTTCTTTTTTTACAATTTCATCAACTGTTTTTTTGTCTCCATGACTATCAGAGATAACTAATACCTTCATTTTTGAGTTTTTCCTCCAAACGCCTAAGGGCGTCCCATCTATGAGAAATACTATGTTTTTTCTCCATAGACAATTCTCCAAAGCTTTTATTTAAAGAAGGATAATAAAAAATGCTATCAAAACCAAAGCCGAGCTCTCCTCTTTCTTCTAGGGCAATTTCACCAAAACAAAGTCCCAGCTGGGTAAATTCCTTGTCATCCACAAGAAAGGCAATCTCACAGGCAAAAAAAGCATTCCTGTTTTCTAGGCCCTTCATTTCTTCTAGCATTTTTTTTCGTTTTTCTTCAAAGGAAATATCACCACCATAGCGAGCTGAATGAATTCCCGGTCCTCCCCCTAGGGCCTCAACAATTATCCCTGAATCATCACTAAGCACAGGAAGATCCGTAAATTTTCTTACTTCTCTAGCCTTAATTAAAGCATTCTGACGAAAGCTTTTACCATTTTCTTCGATCTCTCTATTAAAACCTAATTCTGCCAGGCTAATGAACTTCACCTTCCAATTTCGCAAGATATAACGAATTTCCTCAATTTTACCAGGGTTCTGGCTGGCCACTACTATAGTTTTCATAGGACTGATCCTGCTTTCTTATGATTTCTTCTATCCCCTCTGCAGCCAAATCTAGCATAGTATGAAGTTGTGCTCTAGAGTAAGTAGATCTTTCTGCTGTACCTTGGACTTCAATAAAATTTCCCTGCTCATCCATAACTACATTTAGGTCTACTTCTGCCCTACTATCTTGTTGAAAACTTAAGTCTGTAATTACCTGAGCATCAACAATACCCACGCTCACAGCAGCAAGCTTTCTTTGAAGGGGATTACTGTGTAAGTATCCTTTTTGCATCAAATCATCCATGGCAAGGCGAAGAGCAAGATAGGCTCCTGAAATAGCTGCTGTTCTAGTGCCCCCATCAGCCTGCAAAACGTCACAATCAACATAGAGGGTCATGGGGCCTAGAAGGGAGAAATCTAGGGCCAGGCGCAAGCTTCTTCCAATTAGCCTTTGTATTTCAATTGTTCTTCCATCAATCTCACCAGAAATAGTTCGTCTTTGTTTTCTTGTAAAAGTTGAACCCGGGAGCATAGAGTACTCTGCTGTCAACCAGCCTTCTCCATTAGGGCGGAACTTGGGAACGCCTTCTACTGCATAGACTGTGCAAAGGACCTTTGTCTGACCAAAAACGGCAAGTACACTTCCATGCGCATGTTTTGTATAACCACAAATAAATTCAATCCTTCTCATTGATTACCCCATTACCTTATACAGTTCATCTCCGGCCTTCATCTCTACCTCAACATCCTGATCAAAACGCAAAATCTTTCTTTGGTCTGTCCTAAATTCCCCAATATGAGAAGCTTCTATTCCCTTTGCTGATAGTTCTTGCAAAAGTCCCTCCACTTCCTCTTTAGGAAGTGTCATCAAAAGAGAGCCAGAGCTAATCAACTGAAAGGGATCAATATCATAAAAGTCTGAGACTTTATGGGTGACATCATGAATGGGAACCTTTTTACTATCAACAAAAAATCCAAGATTACTCTCAAAACACATCTCACTAAGGGCCCCCACAAGGCCACCTTCAGTGATATCATGCATAAAATTTACCCCATGATCCAAACCAATTCGTGCCTCCTTGGCAATAGAAAGTTGCTGCCCCATTTGCTGGGCGTCTTCGATTTCTTCTTTTGTAAGATGGGCTCTTATTTCTTCTTTTTCTGCAACAATAATAGATACCCCCTCAAGCCCAAGAGATTTTGTCATAACAATGGCATCATTTTCTTGGATTCCTTTAAGGGGTCTTTCCACTCGACCCAGGGCTGTAAGAGAAAGAACGACTCGATTTACTGCTGTTGTAACTTCTGTGTGGCCACCCAGAATATCCACATTTAGCTTAGTGGCCATGGTCTGAGCGTCTTCCATAATCTCTGCAATTTCTTCTTTTTTAATATGGGGAGGCAAAAGCATGGTAATCATAACAGCCAAGGGCTCACCACCCCCAGCCGAGATATCATTGCAAGCAATCAAAAGGGCTAAGGATCCAATGTTTTTTCCCGCTCCCGTAATAGGATCACTGGCCACTGCCATTAATTTTTCGCCAAACTGTAAATATGCCACATCTAAGCCCACGCCAGGTCCCATCTTTGTTGTTGAACGATGGTTTTTTATTTTTGAGAGGACCAGCTGATTTAGATCCTCTGTAGCAAGTTTTCCTATATACATTAAATACCTCTACTCTATTTCTAGTCCCATATTTTTAACTTCCTCTAAACTAAGAACACTTATCTCTAATTCTTGTGCCTTATCATACTTACTCCCGGGATTTTCCCCTAAAAGCAGATAATCGGTATTTTTTGATACAGAAGTAGAGACCTTTGCCCCTGCCTGTCTAAGGGCTTCTTCAATTTTTCTTCGGGGCAGCTCAAATCTTCCTGTAACAACAAAACGCAGGTCCTGAAAATTTCCCTGGGCTTTTTCTTCTTTTAAAGGAAGACCCAGACCCATATTCTCCAGATGGTCTAGAAATACTTGGTTATCTTCATTTTCAAAATACTCTTTTAATGACTTGACCAGGGTAGGGCCAATTCCAGAAATACTTAGCAGTTCCTCTTCCTTGGCGGCTCTTAAGTCTTTTAAATCCCTGTAATAAAGAGCCAATTCTCTTGCTGCCACTCGTCCAATATGCTGGATACCAAGAGCAAAAATAAGACGATCTAGGGTCTTCGTGCGACTTTTTTCGATCTGCTCAAGTATTCCATCTATAGATTTTTCCCCAAATCCTGGTAAAACAATCAAGTCTTCCCGGTGGTCTTTTAAATAATATAAATCCTCAGGGCTGGTTAAGTAGCCCCCATCCATAAGACTAGATAAAATTCGTTCTCCCAGCCCTTGAATTTCCATAGCGTCTCTTGAAACAAAATGCTCTAATAAACGCAGAAGTTTGGCTGGACAGGTTGCATTAACGCACCGCAGGGCCACCTCCTCTTCAAGGTGGACCAAGGGGCTCTGGCAAGATGGACATAGTTTAGGAATCTCTAGCGGAGGATAATCCTTTCTTTTGGATGGATCTACCCCAATGACCTGGGGAATAATTTCTCCTGCTTTTTCAACAAAAACCTCATCACCAAGGCGAATGTCTCTTTCAAGGATATAATCTACATTATGCAAACTAGCTCTTTGCACCTTGGTCCCAGCTAGTTGTACCGGGGCCAGGACCGCGGTTGGAGTCACAACACCTGTACGACCAACAGTCCAAACCACATCAAGTAATTTGGTCTGAGACCTTTCTGGAGCAAATTTATAGGCAATGGCCCAGCGGGGGGCCTTGCTTGTTTCTCCCAGGCTTCTTTGAAGGGCTTCTTCATTTACCTTGATTACTAGGCCATCTACTTCGAAATCTTTTTTGTTTTTCTCTTCTTCATAGATAGGGATTCTATCGATAATTGCCCTCATTTTTTCAAAAACTTCTACCGAGATTACCCTAAAGCCTAGAGAACGTAAATAGTCTAGTTTTTTATCATGATGGCTAAAACTAGGTCCCTCTAATAGGTCAAAAATCCAAATAGAAAGTCCTCGCTTGGCCATTAATTTGCTGTTGAGCTGGCGAATACTTCCCGCAGCAGCATTTCTTGGATTGGCAAAAGGTGCAAGTCCTGCCTCTTCTTGTTGTTTATTTAGTTGGATAAAATTCTTCTTGGGCAGATAAACCTCACCTCTAACAATAAGATCAACAGGCTCACTAAGCTCCAGTGGAATGGCCCCTATGGTTCTTAAGTTTTGCGTTACATCCTCTCCTTGAAGACCATCCCCCCTTGTGGCACCAAGCACAAAGCGTCCCTTATGGTAATGAAGAACAACACTAAGTCCATCGACTTTTTCTTCTAGTACATAGCTGGGCCTTGGCTCTATATTCTCTACACGGCGAGAAAATTTTATCAAATCTTCTTCATTATAGGAATTATCCAGACTCCCCAGAAATTTGGGGTGGGGTACTTTTACAAAACCAGAAAGTAGCTCTCCCCCCACTCTTTGAGTAGGAGAAGAAGGATCCAAGAGCTCTGGATGCTCTTTTTCCAAGGCTTCCACCTCCTTATAAAGAAGGTCATAATTCTGATCACTAATTTCTGGACTATCAAGAACATAGTATAGATGACTATGTTTTTTTAACTGCTCTAGTAGATTTTGGTATTTTTCTTTTATCATGCTTCTTTCCTCAAGGGGGCATAATCAAGATGAAGCTCCTTTACACCCACCTTTGTAAAGACCACTTGTACTTTCTTTTTATCTTTTTGAATTCCCACTACAACACCCTGACCAAAAATTTTGTGGCTGACCTTGTCTCCTGCCATAAAATCTCCCTTTCCCCCCTTTTTTTCTTTGCCAAAGGGAATGGTTCTTTGAAAGGCATTGCCCTTACTTTTTCCCTCAATATGAAGAAGTTCCTGAGGGATTTCTCCTAGAAATCGAGAGGCCTGCATCCATTGAGGCTCCCCAAAGCGAAATCTTGTATCTGCCCGGGTAAGGACTAGTTTTTTCATGGCTCTTGTAATGGCTACATAGCAAAGGCGTCTTTCTTCTTCCATTTCTTCATCGCTTTCCTTGCTCATATAGGAGGGAAAAAGATCCTCATCCATCCCCACCAGATATACATGACCAAACTCCAAGCCCTTAGCACTATGAAGGCTCATAAGCATTACAGGGTTTTCAGATGTTTCTTCATCCATATTGGTTAAAAGAGAGACATTTAACAGGTACTCCTCTAAGCCTCCCTCTCCTCTTTCGTAAAAAGAAGCAATATCACTAAGCAGCTCCTCCACGTTTTCAAGTCTTCCCTTATCTTCAATATCCTTACTGTTTTTGAGCATGGGTAAATAGCCTGACTTTTCTAAAAGTTCAAGACTCACTAGGTAGGGGTCCCCTTCTTCCAGTGCTTTTTTTGCTTCTTCAAATAATTGAAGGAACTCCCCTAAAGACCCTGCAATTCTCTTGGTGAAAACTCCTTCTTCTACTGCCTTTAGAGCTCCCTCATAAAAACCAAGACCTTCTTGACTGGCATAGGAAGAAATCTTACTTAAGCTTACCTCCCCTAGGCCCCTTCGAGGAAGGGCAATTGCTCGAAGCAGGGAGATCTCATCCCTTGGATTGACCAAGACCCTCAGATAAGCTAAGGCGTCTTTGATCTCTCTGCGCTCAAAGAATTGCTGGCCACCATAAATTTGGTAAGCAATATCTGCCCTTCTAAGCCTTTCCTCAAAAAGTCTACTCTGGGCATGGGTTCGGTAAAGAATGGCAATTTCACTTGCTGATACTCCAGCCTCTAAATCTGCAAGAATACTTGTTAGTACATAATCTGCTTCTTCTTGGTCACTTTTTGCATTAAATAAAAAAATCTTATCGCCTGTTTCCAAATCTGTCCAAAGATTTTTCTTTGGGCGAGAGGGATTGTTTTCTATCACAGCATTGGCTGCAGCCAGAATACGCTTAGTACTCCGGTAGTTCTGCTCTAGGGTAATTACCTTGGCCCCAGGGAAATCTTTCTTAAAATCGACTATATTTCTTATATCAGCACCACGCCAGCCATAAATAGATTGATCTATATCTCCTACAACAACAAGGTTTTTTTTGGACCTAGTTAGAAGATGAATCAAGTGGTACTGGATTTTGTTTGTATCTTGATACTCATCTACCAAAACTTCATGAAAACGTTGCTCATAGCTTTGGCGGATCTCTTCATTTTCTTCAAATAGTTGAACCAGGCGGAATAAAATATTGTCAAAATCCATGGCCTGGTATTCTCTTAGCTTTTTCTCATAAAGGGAAAAAACCTCCCAGAGATCTTCATCTAGATATTCCTTATACTGACTCAGGCGGACCATTTGGCTTTTTGCCTGTCCTATAAGCCCGCGAACCATCTTTGGTGGATAGAGCTTGGTATCCATATCGAGTTCTTTTAAACACTGGCTAATCAGGGTTCTTTGGTCGGTTGTATCATATATAACAAAATCACTTTGATAGCCAACGGTTTCAGAATATCTTCTTAGGATTCGAAGTGATATCCCGTGGAAGGTCCCTACCCATAAAGAGGAAGTTTCTTCCTCAACAAGTTCATCCAGGCGTTCTCTCATCTCTCGTGCCGCTTTATTGGTAAAGGTAATAGCCAGGATTTTCCATGCTGGCACACCACGCTCAATAAGATGAGCAATTCTTGTAATTAAGGTACGGGTTTTCCCCGAGCCTGCTCCCGCCATAATGAGAAGGGGGCCTTTTTCTGTAAGAATTGCTTTTTTTTGCTCTGGATTTAGTCCTTCTATATTCATTTTTCCTCATTTCTATGTATATCATTTAAAGATAGAACTAGATGAAGTGTTTGCTCCTCAGTTTGATGTCGCAAAAAAACACCCTCAAGGAGTTTTGCCCTATTCTTAAGTTCCTGCATCTTTTCATCTTCAAGTAAACCTAAGCCATAAATAGTAAAATACAAAAGTATTTGGCCTCCATCTCTAAAAACTTCAATGGCATAAGAACGGTTCTCTTCTTGAGTGAGTTGAAAAACCTCTTCAACTAGGGCTTTAAACAAGCCCTTATCATTATTTATAAATTCATTGCTCCCTTTAATAAGCATCCTTGCCTGGGGGTCTATTTTACTATGAATCTTAGAAATAATTTCCTTTGGCGAAAAACTTTCCGTAGTGTAATTATGAAGGATGGCTTTTGTATAGGGTAATTCTGAGAGCTTTCTAATTTTTCTTTCTAAGAGAAGCTTTTCAATCTTATCTTTTTTTAGTTTTTCTTCCAAACTAATAATCTTTTGCCTATCTTTTTCCTTATTGATTTGAGACTCTCTTAAGATAGAGTCAAAGGAGTCTCCAAGAGCAAAGTGCTGGAACTTTGGATTATCACTAAGAGTGTCTTTATTTCTATAAGCATCAAGAATTTCTTCGTTTAAAGCAAAATAGTAATCTTCTAAACGGCTAATAATCATCCGATATATGACAAAACTGGTAATAATAAATATAAATAAGAACCCTATAATTTCCCATATATGGCTATCTAAAAAACTCGAATAAAGATCTCTTCTCTCATCAATACGGTCCTGAAGTTGGGAGTGGGGAATAAGATAGCCAAAAACAAATCCCGTTTGACTACTCTCTTCTTGGTAAAAAAAATCATCTTTTGCAAGCACAGTTTCCTGGATCGGTAGAATTACCTCCCCTTCTTTGGTTAGTATGTGCATTCCCTCATCCCATAGGGCAAATGCTTTAAAGTTTTCTTCCATGCGCTTTTTGATAAAACTCTGCTGGTCTACTGAAATATAAAACTCCATATTTAGGCTCTTGGATTTATCACAATAAATCAAATGCGATTTTTGATTATTTATTCCTTCTTCTAAAGAGAATATATTCTCTGGAATCTGCCCTATAATTAGATTATCTGAGACAAAATACACATCATATATTTGCTGCGACTGAATCTTTTCAATGGCTTTTCTTATTTCTTCTTCTTTTTTTTCTCCCTCTAGCTCGTATTCAAAGTACAAATCATAAAGGGCTGCCCTTAGAGTGGCTCCTTGATTCTTTAGGTCTATAATTAGATCTTCACTCTCTTGCTCATGGATTACTTCTGCTCTTTGACGAAGAATTTGTGCCTTTTGTTTGACTTCTTCCTCCATAGATTCTGCCATACCTTCTGAGAGGGTTTCAAGACTTATTTGGTGGCGAGTATATAAAAAGTTGGACCACAAAAACCCCAGTACCACAACGATTACTGAGGCTATTAGAATAAAATACTTTAGATATCTTTTTAAAAGGTCATTGCTAAACAAAGCAGGCCCCCTTTACAAAGGCAAAATCTATTCCCAAAGTCATTCTGCTAATAGTTTTTCAAAGCTCGATAAAATAGCACTTCGGGTTACTATTCCTATAAACACCCCTTGATCATCTACAACAGGGACAAAATTCTGATGGGCAATCACATTTAGTAAATCTTTAAAATCGGCATCAATGGATACAGGAGAATACAATTTGCTTCTTTTTATATCCTTTACATAGAGGTTTTCCATATCTTTAAAGGAAATTGTGTCTTTTTTGCTGATTTTTCGCAGAATGTCGCCCTCGGTAATGGTTCCTTCATAATGGCCTTTTTCATTTAGTATGGGGATGGATGTATAGCGGTGATGCTCCATTTTTTCAAAAAGTTGCCGCATACTAGCGTCTTTATACTCAAAAACAACATTTATTTTAGGGGTTAAATAAAAAGCAATATTTTTCATTCCTACTCCTTGTCCTTATTGACTGGGGAAGTGTGTATCTTCTCATCAAAATACCAGCACTTTGATTATAAATGAAAGTGCCCCAAAGTTACAAGGAGTAAACTAGTTGCTAACAACTCCTATGTCTTTACGGTACCAGACACCTTTAAACTGTATTTGACCTATATTATCATAGACTTTTTTACGGGCCTCTGGCAGGTTTTCTCCTAGGGATACCAAGGAATACACCCGACCACTGCTATTTACTAGTACCCCATCAATAAGGCTTGTACCACCGGAAAACAAAAGAAGATCTTCCTTCAAGTTTCCAATTTGAATGGGCTGATCTTTGAGAATTTCGCCTGGATAACCTTGGGAAGCAAGGACAACACAAAGAGCTACTTGATCTGTTAAAACCACCTCAGGAAGTTCTTCATTCTTAGCCACTGCTAAGGCAAGTTCTAAGAAATCGCTTTTAAGCCGGGCCATTAAAACTTGGGTCTCAGGATCGCCAAAACGCACATTGTATTCTAAGACCTTAAGGCCCTCCTTAGTGCGCATGCAGCCTATAAATAAAACCCCGCGATAATCCATTTCCTCGGCCATCATTCCCTGAAAGGTTTTATCCATAATTTCATCAATCTCAATTAAGTCTTTTTCTCCCATATCAGGTACAGGTGAAAAGGTTCCCATTCCACCGGTATTTAGGCCTTCTCCTCCATCATGAGCCCTCTTATGATCTCTGGCACAACCAAGATAGCGATAGCCTTTTTCATTGACAAGATAGAAAAAGCTAATTTCTTTGCCTTCTAATCTTTCTTCAAAAACCAATTTAGATCCACTACTTCCTAGTAGATCCTCCACCATTAAGGCCTCTATAATAGACTGGGCCTCATTGACACTTCTTGGAAGAAAAACTCCCTTTCCTCCCGCCAAGCCATCTCCTTTTATAACAGGAAGTTCACTGAATTTCATTAGGATATTTAGGGCTTCATTATAAGAACGAGCCACCTTGTATTTGGCTGTTGGAATGGCATATTTTCTCATAAAGTTTTTACTAAATATCTTGCTTCCCTCCAAGGCCGCCGCTTCAGCTCCTGGACCAAAAACAGGGATTCCTTTTTCTCTAAATACATCTGCCATGCCCTTAACTAGGGGCTCTTCTGGACCAATTAGGACCAGGTCCCAGTTTTTTTCCATGGCTTCTTGTAAACTTATAGAAGGTATCTCCATACCAGGATTTCCCGGCAAAGCATAATATTCATAAGTGGGATAGTCTTTTTTCATGGAATAGAGCAAGGCATGTTCTCTGGCTCCAGAGCCAACAAGTAATATTCTCATATAATCCTCCCTAATGTTTAAAGTGACGCATCCCAGTAAAGAGCATTGTAATTCCTTTTTTATCACAAACCTCGATAGAATCCTTATCTCTAATGGATCCTCCGGGCTGGATGATAGCCTTTATTCCTTTTTCTGCTGCAAGCTCTATTACATCTGAAAAGGGAAAGAAGGCATCTGAGGCAAGCACCTTGGCTCCCGGGGCATGCTCAAGGGCATATTTTGCTGCATCAATTCGGTTGACACTGCCTCCACCAATTCCCCGAGCTGCCTTATTTTCACTTACTACAATTGCATTGCTTTTAACGTATTTAACCACCTTCATGGCAAAAAGCATTTCCTCTTCTTCCTCTAGAGAAGGTTGGCGTTTGGTGACACAGCGGAGTTCTTTAATAAACTCCTTATCCTTGTCTTGTAGGAGAAGACCTCCGCCTAGACTTAAAAAGTTTTTGTCCACCTCTGCTGCCGGGGAAACAAGAACAATACGAAGGTTTTTCTTCTTTTTTAGTTCTTCTAGCGCCTCTGGAGTAAAACTTGGTGCCATAACAATTTCTAAAAAGGTCTTGCCCATAGCAGCAGCTGTTTTCTTATCAACCTCATTATTAAGAGCAACAATCCCCCCAAACACAGAGACCCGATCACAATCAAAGGCTTTTTGGTAGGCTTCTGCGCTCGTTTGGCCTAGGGCCACTCCACAAGGAGTATTGTGTTTTACTGCTACAGCACATATATCTTCAAATTCCTGAGAAAGCTCCCAAGCAACTTCCATATCACGATAGTTATTATAAGATAGCTCCTTCCCCCAAAGAACTTCAAGATCACTTAAAAATCCTCCCTGGGAACTATCAGCATAAAAGGCTGCTCTTTGATGGGGGTTTTCCCCATAGCGGAGTTCTCCTTTTTTTTCATAGCTTAGAACTAAGTGCTCGGGATAATCTTCCTTGGAAATAAAGGCCGCAATCGCACTATCATAGCTTGCCGTAAGGGCAAAAACTTCCCCCGCAAGTTTCTTTTTATAGTCGTAGTCAAGATCATCCTTGTTTAAACGCGCTAAAAACTCATCATATTGCTCGGGCTTTGAAAGAACCGTTACAAAGCGATGGTTCTTTGCCGCTGCTCTTAGCATACTAGGGCCGCCAATATCTATAAATTCAATTTTTTCCTCAAAAGTTAAGGGTTCTTTTACTTTCTCAAAAAAAGGATATAGATTGCAGATAACTAAGTTAATGGGCTTTATATTTTCTTTTTCAATTTCTTTTATGTGAGCTTCATTATCAGCACAAGCCAGAATTCCTCCATGAATTTTTGGGTGTAGGGTTTTAACCCTGCCGCCCAAAATTTCTGGTGCACCGGTAATTTCTTCTACTCTAGTTACATCATAACCTAGTTTCTTGATAAAGTCGTAGGTACCGCCCGTACTAATTAGTTCATATCCTTTCTTAAGCAGGCTCAAAAGAAGTTTTTCTAGTCCGTTTTTATCGTACACACTAATTAATGCTCGCATTTTATCCCTCCATAACGTAGGAATTCCTTTAAGTATAGGGGTTTTTCCGCTTCTTGAACCCTGGCTGCCAAGGTCTCAACTGTATCACCTTCATAGACAGGAACCTTTACCTGCCCTAGTATTTTACCACTATCAATATTTTCATCTACCAAATGCACGGTGGAACCTGTTTCTTTTTCTCCAGCTTCTAATACAGCCCTATGGACCCGGTCACCATAATAGGATTTTCCCCCAAACTTAGGTAGCAGGGAAGGGTGTAGATTAAGGATTCTTTCAGGGTAGCCCTCTACAACATCTTTAGGTATAATTTTCAAATAACCCGCTAATAAAATATAGTCGGGGGCCAGTTTTTTTAGCTTGTCTTTCCACCTATTGTCTTTATCCACATAAATAAGAGGAATTCCAAGTTTTTGGGCTTTTTCAACCACTCCTGCTGTCTTTTTATTAGAAAACAAGGCCTCAATAGAGTAGTGTTTTTGATGCTGGGCCAGATAAGAAAAAGTAGACCCACTTCCCGAGGCAAAGACCACTATCTTCATCGAATGATTCCTTTATCAGCAGAAATAACTTTTCCAATATCCCAGGCTTGAAGACCTTTTTCTTCTAATAACTCCAGGCTTTCTTTTTTGTCCTCTTGTCTAACAATAAGGACCATACCAATTCCCATATTAAAAGTACTATAGAGCTCTTCTTTTTCCAGTCCAGTTAACTTGGCTGTAAGTTCTATTAGGGGGCTCCTCTGCCACAGGCTTCTATCAACATCAAAACTCAATCCCCCAGGCAGGGCCCTGGGAATGTTTTCGTAGAAGCCTCCTCCCGTAATGTGACTTATACCCAAAACCTCTACCTTTTCTAAAAGAGCCAAAACAGGATTTACATAAAGGGTGGTTGGTTGGCAGAGTTCTTCGCCATACTCAGCTAAATACTGGGGATAATGTTCTAGGTATATCTTTCTTAGGAGTGAATATCCATTGGAGTGAAAACCGCTAGAAGCTAGGCCAATAAGACAATCTCCTTCTTTTATCTTTTCTCCTGTAATTAACTTTTTTCTTTCCTGGATGCCAACGCAAAATCCCGCCATATCCATATCTCCAGGCTGGTACATCCCGGGCATTTCAGCTGTTTCACCACCAATTAGAGCACACCCGACTTCCTTACAGGCCCTGGCAATAGAAGCCACCACCTTGGTAACTTCTTTGGGATCTAAGTAGGCAGAAGCCAAATAATCAAGAAAAAACAGAGGTCTTGCTCCATGACATAAAATATCATTTACACACATGGCCACCAGGTCCTGTCCAATGTTTTCGCTAAAGCCTGTGGCCTTGGCCATAAGTATCTTTGTTCCAACTCCATCGGTGCCGCTAACAAGAACTGGCTCCTGCAGGCCAGAAGGCAGGAGAAAAAGACCCGCAAAGGAGCCCAGTTCTGTTAAAACTTCAGGTCCTTGGCTTGCTTCAACATAAGCCTTCATTTCTTTTACCGCATCTTGTCCACGGTCTACATCCACCCCAGCGTCTTTATAAGTGATTTTCATATTTATTAAGCAGGAAATTTACCCGCCTTCTCCTTTCGCAAGACTAATATTTCTCGAAAACATATTTATTATGGGCCTTTGGCACTTCCATAGGATACTTTCCTGTAAAGCAGGCCTTGCACAGGGTGTTTTCTGGCAAACCAACCCCTTCTATAAATTCTTCTGGAGTTAAAAAGCGCAGACTATCAGCACCAATATACTCCTCAATTTCTTCTACCGACATATTTGCCGCTATCAGGGATTTTTTACTAGGCGTGTCTATCCCAAAAAAACAAGAATAGCCTACAGGGGGTGAGCTGATCCTAACATGGACCTCCTTGGCCCCTGACTCCTTTAAATCAATAATAATGCTGCGCAGGGTGGTCCCCCGAACAATGGAGTCATCTACAATCACAATTCTCTTGCCTTGGATATTGCTCCTAAGAATGCTCAGTTTTAGTCGCAACATCCGCTCTCTTCCTTCTTGGCTAGGATCAGTAAAGGTCCGGCCAAGGTATTTGTTTTTAATAAAGACACTAGAATAAACTGTATCTGCCTCCATGGCGTAGCCAATGGCAGAAGAGACACCGCTTTCAGGAACAGCTGCTACAAGATCATATTTTTCCTTGTCTTGTCTAGCCAGGATTCGTCCCAGCTCAATCCTAGTCTGATAGACGTTTTTTCCTGCTAGGTCGCTATCAGGTCTAGAAAAATAGACAAATTCAAAGCCGCATAAACTCATTGGTTTTGTCTGATCAAAATAATGCGAATGATAGCCTGTGTCATCTATTTCAATTATTTCTCCCTTATCGACCTCACGAACAAATTTTGCTTTTAAGAGGTCCAGGGCCACTGTCTCGCTGGCCAGGACATAATCACCCTTGTCTGTTTGGCCTAATACCAGGGGTCTTAGTCCATAGGGGTCTCTGATTCCATAGAGCTTGCCCTCTACAATAAGAACAAGAGCATAGCCCCCCTTAATCTGTGCTAGGGCCTTTTTAATGGCTTCTAGGGGATTTCCCTTATACTGGATTGCAATCAGTTTAATAACAATCTCACTATCACTAGTGGAGGTAAAGCTAAAGCCTTCATCTATTAGTCGCTCTCGTATTTGTACAGCATTGATTAGGTTGCCATTATGGGCTAGGGCCATGGTCCCGGCTTTAAATTCAGCCACTAGTGGTTGGGCATTTCTTCTTTCAGCGCTTCCTAAGGTAGAATAACGACAATGGCCAATGCCCACATTGCCATTAAAAGGACGGAGGTTTTCTTCATTAAAAACATCACGAACAAGACCCATGTTTTTATAATGCATCATAACGCCTTCATGGCAGACCGAAATTCCAGCACTTTCCTGGCCCCGGTGCTGGAGGCTAATTAAGGCATCACAAATCTTTGGTCCCAGATGTTGATACTCCTGGGAGTAAATGCCTACGATACCACATTCTTCATGAAGCTTATCTAAGAAATTATTCATTTTTTGTTTCCAGTTCCCTATCATCCTCTAGCACTTTTTCCTCCATCTTTTGAACATAGGTCCTATAGGATAGTGCGATTTTTTCATCGCTTAAGGCAAGTATACGCAGGGCCAAAAGGGCAGCATTCTCAGCAGCATTTACTCCTACTGTTGCCACTGGAATCCCTCCTGGCATTTGTAAAATACTTAGTACTGAGTCCAGACCACCCATCATGGATGTTTTAATGGGAATTCCTATCACAGGAAGGTCTGTAGCAGCGGCGATTACACCGGGAAGGTGGGCCGCTTTTCCTGCTGCAGCAATAATCACTCCATAGCCTTGGCCCTTTGCCCCACGAACAAAGTCCAAGGTGGCATCCAGAGTTCTATGAGCACTTAAAATTCTCATTTTGTGTTCAACAGCAAATTCTTCTAAAATCAAAGCTGCCTTTTCTACTACTGGCAGATCTGATTTACTTCCCATCACTATGGCAACCTTCATTTTGCCCTCCTAAAATGCTCAAGCCCTGCAGAAAAGATATCCATATCTTTCTTATGATCTATATTGACAAAAAGATCTGGGCCAAGCCGTTCATTGTGTCCCATTTTTCCAAAAATACGGCCATCAGGACTAAGAAGTCCCTCAATATCCATCATTGATCCATTGGGATTATCAACATAAACCGTAGCTATTTGTTTTCTCGATACAAGAAGCTGCCGGTCCTCTTCAGTCATAAAAAACCGTCCTTCCCCATGGGAGATAGGGCACCAATAGTTTTGCTCCTCAACATTAGACAGCCAAGGGGAATTCTGATTCAAGCAACGAATCCGTACCAGGGCCGATTGATGGCGACCAAGATCATTATAAGTAAGTCCCATAGTTACCTTATCAGCTTCTTCGATTCGTCCATTATAAAAAACGCCCAATTTAACAAGGGCCTGGAAGCCATTGCATATTCCAATCACTAGTCCTTTTTGATCTACTAGCTCGTGGAAGGCGTCCTTAACTTTTTTAGTTCTAAACACCGTGGCAATAAACTTAGCGCTTCCTTCTGGTTCATCTGCTGCAGAAAAGCCGCCAGCCAGTCCCAAAATATCACATTCTTTTATTTTTTTAGCCAAAGTAGTTAGGGAGGAGTCCATATCTGATGTTGAAAAGACCCATCTGTCAACTTCTGCTCCCTCTTCTTCAAATTTATTTCCAAACTCATCTTCGCTATTTGTACCTGGGAAAATAGGAATAAAAACTTTTACCCTTTCTTTTTTTCCTTCTTGGAGAAAAGATTTCTTTTCCATTGCTTTTTCAGGCGCTAGAGTCATTCCTAATTCAAATATAGGATCTAGATGGGCTTCTTTCTTTTTAAGGGAGGCATCCAGACATCTTTTTTCTCCCTTGAGATGAAGCTCGGCTTCTTCTATCGTACGCCCAACAAGTCTTGCCCCTGTGAGTTTGCTTCCTGCCTCCACCTCTACAAGGATAGAGCCAAGAGGATGGCCATCTTCTAATAGCTGGCAGCCCAGATGATTTCCAAAGGCGGCATTTTCTGCTGTGTGAACTAGACTTAAGGTAACTACACTGGCCGAAAGGATTTTTTCACGGTCGCTAATATAGCCTTCTAAAGCCTTTTTTGCCCCTTCTAAATCAATACAGTAATCCTCTCTTAATGGAATTTCATATAAATAAAGCTCACTGCCTGCCTTTTTAAATTCACTTGTTCGCACATGGGCAAGTTTTCCTGTATTTACACAAAAGGAAATCAAGGTTGGAGGTACATGAATTTCTCCCCCCTCCCAGAAAAAACTACCACTCATACTATCTTTGCCGCCAATAGAAGCTAGTTTAAAGTGATGAAGGACCCGATTGGCACCTAAAAGCGCCATAAATGGCTTGGCCCATTTTTTTGGATCTTTTCCTAGGGCCTCGAAATACTCTTGGAAACTTAGTCGAAGGCCCTTAAGATCTCCTCCAAGGACAAGGTTCTTACTTATTGACTGCATTACAGCCATTTCAGCCCCATGGAAGGGACTCCACTGGGCCAAATAAGGATCAAAACCTTGGCTGGCAATGGTCACATCATCTGTTTTTACTCCGGGGATTTTAGAAACCATTCCATCCACAAAACTTTTTCTTCTTTTTCCACCATAGGGGCTTACTACATTCAGGCCCCCTACACTGCTATCAAACATTTCTACCAGCCCCTGCTGGGAGGCCTCAAGAAGCTCCTTAGAGTCAAGTTCTTTCTTATAGGGGTATAAGTCTAGCTTTATAGGTTCAACCTCAACATCCGCCCTCTGGGGGGCTCCTGCTGCTTCAATAAAGTCTCTATGGAGGTCTACTAGGACTTTCCCACCATGGCTTACAATAAAGCGCTCCTTGTCTGTGATTTTTCCAATCACAGTAAGGCTTAGGTCTTCTTCCTTGGCCCTTTTCTTAAAAAGCTCTAAATCTCTGGGCTCAATAACCAGGGCCATCCTTTCTTGGGACTCGCTAAGCAGGATCTCCCAAGGATAGATTTCCTTATACTTTGTAGGAACATCCTCAATTTCTATCTCAAGGCCAGGGGCAATTTCTCCAAAGGCAACACTAATGCCACCAGCTCCTAGGTCATTACAGCGTACAATTTTTGGTCCTATATCTTCCATGCGGAAAAAACGCTGGAGTTTTCTTTCTTCAGGAGCGTTTCCTTTTTGAACCTCGCTGGCTGCTCCGGTGGCTACGTCTTCTTGATGGCTTTTTGATGAGCCTGAAGCTCCTCCAATCCCATCCCTACCTGTAGCTCCTCCTAATAATAATAACAAATCTCCCTTTTTAGGTATTCCTCTAACAACATGGCTTCTCTTAGCAGATCCAATAACAAAACCTGCCTCCAGTCGTTTTGCTTCAAAACCTGGGTGATAGTATTCTTTGACATGCCCAGTACAAATTCCAATCTGATTTCCATAAGAACTATAGCCCTGGGCAGCTCTTGTACTGATAATTTGTTGGGGCAGTTTTCCTGGAAGCACCCTGGGATCCTTAGGATCTCGAGCACCGCTTACCCTCATTGCTTGATAGACAAAACTTCGCCCTGATAAAGGGTCACGAATGGCACCACCAAGACAGGTAGCAGCCCCTCCAAAGGGTTCAATCTCTGTTGGGTGATTATGGGTCTCATTTTTAAACATAATCAGATAATCTTCGCCAGCAAAATTCCTCTCGATGCTACAGGCATTGATTTCTTCACTTTCTTCCAAATCTTCCAAATTTCCCTGGGCCTTTTCTTTGCGCATACTAAATATGGCAAGCTCCATAAGACTTGGGGGTTTTTTAGTGTATAAGGAGCGGTTTTTTTCATAATAGGCAAAAACCTCTTCTGCAAGAGGAAGATTGTTCTTAGAAAAATCAATCTGGCAAAGTTCTGTATTAAAGGTTGTATGCCGACAATGGTCTGACCAATAAGTATCTAGAAGTCTAAGCTCACTATAGGTCGGAGCCCGTCCTTCTTCTTTAAAATAATCTTCTATAACAGCCAAATCCGCACCGGTCATGGCAAGATTGTGTTTAAGACAAAAGTCCTCCCCATCAAGTGTAAAGATATCCTCCATAGACTGGTAGGTAATATCCTTATCTCTTCGAGGTTGAGCAAGGGAAAAGTCTTCCAAATCCCTTTCAAAGCTTTCCACAGGATTGATAAAAAAATCTTTTACTTCCTCCCACTTTTCATCGGGAAGGCCTTTAAATAGATATATATGTGAAAAATAAATTTCTTCTTCTTCTTCAAGTAGCTCTAGGCATTTAGATGCCCAGTAGCTTCTTTGGTCAAATTGCCCAGGCAGAAACTCTGTTCGTAAATGGCGGTATCCTGTAGGTGGCTCAAAAGAATAAGACTTCAAATCCAGGGCTGAATCAAAGAAAATCTTGTTTATGATTTCTTCGCTAAATTCCTGGGGCCTATAGTAAAGATTGATTATTCGTAAATCCTCTAGTTCAAAACCATAAAGGGCCTCAATCTCACGCTGTAATTGTAGATTCTTAGAGCGAAATTCTGGCTTTTTCTCAACATAAATTTTATTCATTCTTGAACCTCCTAATACCATTTTATACTAGTTTGGTATATAATTATAATTGTATTTATTAATACTCTTGATAAGGAGGGCTACTATGCAAAACTTAGAATCCTATCGCAGTTTCTATATGGCTGCACGTTTTGAAAATTTCACCCGGGCCGCAGAAGAACTCTTTGTCACCCAGTCTTCTGTTTCCCAATCGGTAAAAAAACTTGAAACAAGTCTAGGCATTGATCTTTTTTTACGCCGAGGTAGGCGAGTCCAGCTAACAGAAGAAGGAAAAGTTCTCTATAAAGAACTAGATAAGGTGTTTAAGACCCTAGAAGATGCTGAACGCCTAATGATGGAATATAAAAGTGTTGAAAAGGGCAGTCTATCTCTTGCTGCCAGTGATACCATATGTCGCCACTATTTATTACCTGTTCTTAAGTCCTATAAAGAAGAGTTTCCTCATATTCATATAAATATTATCAATCAGCCTTCACCTATTGTAGCTGAACTAGTGCGTACGGGGCAGGTTGATCTTGGTTTTGTCAATGGGCAAAGTTCTGATTATAGTGATTTGGTTCCACTTGCCCTTTTAAATCTAAAAGAACAGTTTTTCTGCGCAGAAAAAAGTCCCATCCCCAAAAGAACACTCTCCTTAGAGGAGCTTTTGGATTATCCCCAGGTTTGTTTAAAACAACAAACATCTACAAGACAGCTTTTGGATGATTTGTTCCGAAAAGAGCGCCTTAAATTCCAGCCCGAGGTAGAGGTTATTAGTATTGATCTATTGATTGATTTAATTAGAGTGGGTTTTGGCATTGGTTTTAGCCATAGCCATTTAATAAAAAAAGAGGGTCTGCGATTAATCAAGGTAGATCAAGATCTTCCTCAGCGCAAACTCCTCCTTTTAACAAATCCTAGAATCTCTCCTTCCAAAGCTGGTGGACTCTTTTTAGACCTGTGTCATAGTTTTTTCTTTTGTCATAGTGCTTAATTAAACCTTTTTTGAATAAGAAATCCCGCTGCTGCTAAGGCTATACTTAAAAAAACAAGGCCATGGGAGCTTTTTTCTCCTGTTTTAGGTAGTTCTCTTTTATTAACAAGCTCAATTAGAAGAGGAGAATTCACCCCATAATTTTCAAAGTTGATTTTCTGCTCTTCACAGGGGATGTAGCCTCTTAAGCTTCGAGTTTCCTTTAGGATATAATCCCCTTCTGGAAGATAGTCTATAGATATAGTC
>DASRNA010000171.1:0-2686 GCA_035647655.1 Clostridia bacterium
GGCTCGTGACCGAGAAAAGAAAATTGAGCGAATGGAAGTAGTCCAGGCTCCCCTTTGGATCTCAAGGGATATGAGCCTGCGCTTTAAAGCAGCCCGAGCCACGGGGCAAGATATTCTTACCTGCGAAAATCTTTCAAAATCCTTTGGCAAGGAAACTCTTTTTGAAGACTTAAGCTTTTCCCTCTATAAGGGGGATGTCCTAGGAATTATTGGTCCCAATGGATCAGGGAAAACTACCCTGATGAGGCTGCTGGCTAGAGAAACAAGACCTGACCAGGGAAGAATCCGCTTTGGTCCTGGGGTTGACCCAGGCTTTTACCGCCAGCATCAAGAAGAACTTAGAACTTCTGAGGATATGGTCACCTTTATTAACAATGAATTTTCCCAGTATAACCATGGAGAAATTCGCTCACTACTCGCCCAATTTCTTTTTACCGGCGAAGAAGTCTTTAAAAGCATCAAGCTCTTAAGCGGGGGAGAAAAAGCCCGGCTCAGACTCCTGCTTCTTATGCTAGAAGAGCGTAATTTGCTTCTACTTGATGAGCCTACCAACCACCTAGATATTCACAGCAAACAAACCCTAGAAGAAGCACTCCTCCACTACGAAGGAACAATTATCCTGGTTAGTCATGACCGCTACTTTTTAAATAGGGTTTGCAACCGACTTTTGGTCCTTGATGGAGAAGATTCTGGAACCTTTGAGGGAAGCTACAAAGACTATGAAGCTAAGCCTAGCCCTACCAGAGAAGAAAAAACGAAAAAAAGTAAGGCAAAAACACCCAGAAAAACTCCAGTGAGATCCCAGTCTCAAGCAGATCCTATAGAGGATAAACTTCTCTTACTGGAAAAGGAGCTAGAAGAAATTGAACTTGCCTTCTTAGATAATGAAATCTATAATGATAATGATAAGATAAAAAAACTATCTGTAAAAAGAGACAATTGTCTGCAAAAAATAGAAAAACTCTATGACCTTTGGGGAAAGGAAGAATAAATGTTTGAAACCGTACAAAGAATTATTTCAGAACAAATGGGGGTTGATAAGGCCTCTATCACAAAAAAAACAAGACTGATTGAGGACCTTCGAGCAGACTCCATAGATGCTGCCGAGATGATCCTAACTATTGAAAGTGAACTTGATCTTCTTGTAGCCGATGATGATGTTATGGATGTAAAAACAGTCCAGGATATTCTAGACCTACTAGAAAAAGCAAAATAAACTCCCAAACCAGGGAGTTTATTTTTTTACCTTTTATATCCTTCTTATTATTTTCTTCTTAGAAATAAGTTATGCTAGCTCTTCTAAGTAAATTTCCTTTAGCTGCTCAGCCAAATCCTTTATTAGGTCTTCCTCTGGCCCTTCGAGCATAACCCGTATCAGAGGCTCTGTTCCTGAGGGACGAATAAGAACCCGGCCCCTATCTCCTAAAATGTCTTCTATTTCTTTTATTTTCTTTTGAGCTCTAGCTAGTTCCTTATAAAGGCCTTGCTTGTCCTTGCTCACCCTAGCATTGGTTAAATATTGGGGAAGTTTTGGTATCTCATCTCGCCAGGCTGCAAGACTCTTTCCGCTTTTTATTAGAGCCGACGCAAGAAGAAGGCCGGTTTGTATACCATCACCTGTTGTGTTTTTATGAAGTAAAATCACATGGCCTGATTGCTCTCCCCCTAATATTTGTCCCCCCTCAAGCATTTTTTCAAGAACGTATCTATCTCCCACAGGGGCAATCGTAACATCAACCCCTTTTTCTTTCATATAATTCAAAAAGCCTAAATTGCTCATTACAGTTGCTACAAGGCCCTCGTTTTTGAGCTCTCCCCGCTCTAAGAGGTCCAGGGCACAGATGGCCATAATGCCGTCTCCATCAACTTCTCTGCCTAGGCTATCAATAGCAAGCACCCGGTCTCCATCCCCATCAAAGGCAAGACCAAGGTCATAGCCGCCCTTTACTACCTTCTTGCTAAGGGTTCCTAGATGGGTTGAGCCGCACATATCATTGATATTGACTCCATTAGGGGAATTAAAAATCACATCTACCTTGGCCCCCATGGCTTTAAAGGCCAAGGGTCCAAGTTTATGGGTGGCTCCATTGGCTGTATCAAGAAGAATCCGTAGGCTGCCAAGATCTTCATGACAAAGTTCTTCGGCATGGGCCAGGTATTTTGCTCTTAGTTCTTTTCTTATCTCAAGTCGGCCAATAGCATCACCTAGAATCTCTTTATCTATGGACCTTTCCCCTGTAATATAGCTTTCTATTTCCTCTTCAATTTTATCTGTTAGCTTTAATCCTTTTTCATTAAAAAACTTAATTCCATTGTATTCATAGGAATTATGGGAAGCACTGACCATAATCCCCCCATCAAAACCTTCTGTTTTTACCAGGTGGGCAATGCCTGGAGTGGGGATAACCCCAACCTGGACCACATCACAACCCGCACTTAAAATACCTGCTATCATAGCAGATTCGAGCATATAGGAAGAAACTCTTGTATCTTTTCCTAGGATTAGTCTTGCTTTTTCCCTAGGTGAATGTTTGGTAATCACATAAGCGCCATAGCGACCAAGCTTATATGCAAGTTCATTTGTAAGCTCTTTGCCGGCAATTCCACGTACTCCATCTGTTCCAAAGTATATTCCCATGGTAACTCCTTTCACTATTTATTAATTCTACAATAAATAGGGGATATT
>DASRNA010000172.1:0-4889 GCA_035647655.1 Clostridia bacterium
CATTAAAGTCTTTCATATTCTTATGAAAGACAAATTGTGTAAATATCCAAAATTGATAGTTGACTTTTTCTTGCTCTCGGATTTTCTCCAGTGCCTGGGGCTTTCTATTTCGATATTCATCCGGCCAGTCTAGCCAGGAACGGCCCTGGTGGAGGTCCTTTAAACACATAAATAGAGCAAAGTCATCTAGCCAGGGGTTATTCTGTGCATAGAGACGAATCTCCTCTTCTAGGGGCCTTTGGACCCTTGAGAAGGCCTTTTTAAGCAGGGCCAGGCGCTCATCGTGCAAGTTAGTATAATCAACGCGTCCTTGAGGGCGCTTGGCATGATCAAGTTCTTCTCTAAGAAGGAGGCCTTTTTTGCCTAAGTCTTCTAAATCAATATATAAGGGATTGCCAGCCTGGGTAGAAAAACTACTATAGGGAGAGTTTCCAAAGCCCGTAGGTCCCAAAGGCAAAATTTGCCAATAGCCTTGCTCGGCCCTGTGTAGGATATCAATAAAAGCTAAGGCCTCCTGTCCAAAACCACCGATTCCATAGGGACCTGGAAGGGAGGATAGGGCTAGGAGCAAACCACTTTTTCGTTTATTCATAAATCACTCCTTAAAGATCAAATAATTTACCTTATCATAGCATAGAGAGGGATTTAAATATATATGCCAGTCCCTTAAGAGCTGCTGAAATTATTGTTGGCCTATGTTAAAATCAACTCAGAAGAAGCGAAAGGAGTCATTATGCTTAACTTTAAAAATAGCCCATATTCTTTAGAGGAATTAGAAAAACACCAAGCAAAAATTACTGCAATTCATACTTCCATGGAAGCTAGAACTTCCCTAGGGGCAGAGTATTTAGGATGGCTAAAGGCAGCTTCTACTTTTGAAGAAAAAGAGCTGAAAAGACTGATCCAGCTTGCTAGTAAAATTAGAGAGGAAGCAGATCTACTGGTTGTGGCTGGTATAGGGGGCTCCTATTTAGGGGCTGATGCACTGATCCAGGCCTTAAAGCCCACCTTTGGCCAGGATAAACCCCAAATCTTGTTTTGTGGAAACAATCTAAGCGCAGCCTATATGGAAGAACTCTTAGCCTATCTAGAGGGTAAATGTTTTTATGTCAATGTGATTAGTAAAAGTGGACGAACCGTGGAAACAGCCCTGGCTTTTCGTTTTTTAAAAAAGGAGCTTACTAAAAGATATGGCCAGGAGGCAGGAAGGTATATTATTGCAACCACCGATGCCAAAAGCGGCGCCCTTAGAAGGCAGGTCGAGGAAGAAGGCTATAAGAGCTTTGTTGTTCCCCAGGATATAGGGGGACGCTACTCTGTGATGAGTCCTGTGGGTCTATTTCCCATGGCAGTAGCTGGACTGGATGTAAAGGGCTTTCTTGCGGGCATGACCCAGGCAGAAAAGGACTTTTCTTCCCCTAAACTGGAAGAAAACGCAGCTTATCGCTACGCCCTTACGCGCAGACTGCTCTATAAAAAAGGGAAAATAATGGAAATTCTTGTTACCTATGAGCCTGCTTTAGAAAAGTTTGCCGAGTGGTATAAACAACTCTTTGGTGAGAGCGAGGGAAAAGAAGAAGGGGGGATCTTCCCTGTGGCTGTAGCCAATACCACAGACCTTCATTCCATGGGACAAATAATCCAGGATGGTCCTAAGATTTTCTTTGAAACAGTGGTTGATCTTTCTAAGCCGAGTTCTCTTGTGCTGCCTGAGGTAAAAGCAGAGGATGATCTGGACTATCTCCAGGGGCAAAAAATTAGTGGGATGACAAAAAAAGCCCTTCTAGCTACCTTAATTGCCCATGAAGAGGCAGGGGTGAGCAATCTACTAATAGAGATGGAAAGTTATAGTGAAGAGTCCCTAGGCTACCTAATGTATTTTATGATGAGAGCTTGTGCCATGAGTGCCTATCTTGGAGGGGTAAACCCCTTTGATCAGCCTGGAGTTGAAGCCTATAAAAACAATATGTTGGCCTTGCTGGGCAATCCTAATTATAAAAAATATAAAGCAGATATCGAGAAAAAGCTAAGGGAAAAAAATCTTGTATAAGAAAGCCTTGATAAAGATCAAGGCTATAAAATCTCTTTTATTTTTTCTCCAAAATAATGAAGAATTCTGGCGGTAAGCCCCCAAACCCATGTATCTTCTACAGGATAAAAATAGTAGGGGAGCTTCATTGTTTTAAAGGGATAATCCTTTCCCCCTTGAATATATTCAAAGGGAAAATCATCATTAAAATCATGAGATGTCTCCACATAGTATGTGGGGACTTTTTTTAGCAGTTCTTCTAAAGGGTAATAAAAGACCTTTTCTACTTCATCTAGACTCCAGCTTGAGATTTTTTCTTTTTTATTTAGTCTCATAAAAAAAACAGAAACTTCCACCCCATAGGGTGTATGGAGGCGATCGAGTTGACCATAGACCTCTAGCTCCTGGGGCTTGAGATGGAGCTCCTCGCAGCTTTCTCTAATGGCTGCCTCTTCTTTTGTTTCTCCAGGTTCAATTTTTCCTCCAGGCAGGCTGATATCTGAAGGTTGATAGACAAGATTGGGACTGCGCTTTTCTAAAATCACATATTCTTTTCCTTGGATTTTATGAAGTATAATAGCAACGCTAAATTGTTTGTAGGGCAATATATTTCCTATTTCTTTAGGGACGATTTTATGGTAGTTCATTTTCTCCTCCTAGGGTAAGTATAGCAAAGTTGGGGTATCTTTTGTATACTAGATTAAGGAGGCGAAAAATGAATCGAGAAAAAATAGAAAAAGCTGTGCGCATGATACTAGAGGCCGTAGGAGAAGACCCAGATCGTGAAGGACTTCAAGATACTCCTGCCAGGGTTGCACGTATGTACGAGGAAATCTTTAATGGCCTCAAAGAAGATCCTGGTCGTCATTTAAGGATACAGTTTACAGAAGAAGGTCATAATGAACTTGTCCTGGTAAAGGACATTCCCTTTTATTCTACTTGTGAACATCACTTGGTGCCATTTTTTGGCCAAGCCCATATTGGATATATTCCTGAAGGGGGAAGAGTGGTTGGCTTAAGTAAGCTGGCAAGAGCCCTAGAAGATGTTGCCAGAAGACCCCAGCTACAAGAAAGAATTACCTCCTCTCTTGCAGATGTTATTATGGAAGAAGTAAATCCCTGGGGCGTTATTGTAGTGATTGAAGCAGAACACCTTTGCATGAGTATGCGGGGCATTAAAAAACCAGGAAGTAAAACAGTTACTTCAGCAGTACGCGGTGGTTTTCGCAGCGATGCAAGGAGCCGCCAAGAGGCCCTAGAGCTGATTCGATAAGATTACCAAGATACAGACCGCCTTTGGCCTCTTAAAGGACCCTACTGGCTTGGCCTGCCCTTTTTTAGAATAGAAAGGTTTACTTTATGGATAAATTAATACTGAAGGATATACGACTTTATGGCTATCATGGTGTTTTTGAAGAAGAGAAAAATCAGGGACAACCCTTTTTACTTCAAGCAGAAATCTGGATACCAGAAAGAAAAAGCAGGGAGGAAGATCTTACAACAACGGTTAATTATGCCGGCTGTTATGAAGAGATAAAGTCTGTTTTTGAAACCCCCCATTTGCTTCTAGAAAACCTTGCTCTTGCGATAATAGAAGCTCTTTTTTCCTACGACAAACGAATCAAAAAAGTCTCTATTAGGATTGAAAAACTTAGGCCTCCTGTCTCAGGGGACCTTGCTTCACTGGGGGTGGTCTTATGCCGCGAGCGTCAGTCTTTTTATCTTTAGGTAGCAATCAGGGCCAAAGAAAGCTATTATTAAGAAGAGCCCTAGAGGAGTTAGATTCTCTAGAAGCAACGCAGGTTTCTCGTATTAGCAGTCTTTATGAAAGCAAGGCTTGGGGGAAAACCGATCAAGAAGATTTTTATAATCTGGTTATTTTGCTTGAAACAGATTTTACACCTATGGAGCTTCTAAGCAGGACCCAAGAGATCGAAAAAAAGCTTGGGCGGGTGCCTACTGAGCGCTGGGGTCCTAGGACCATGGATATTGACCTCTTATTATATAATGATATTTGCTTGGATGAGCCCAGGCTTCGCCTGCCCCATCCCTATATGTTACAAAGACGTTTTGTCTTAGAACCCCTATTAGAAATAGCCCCAGAACTTTGCATTGACAATAAGCCACTAGAAGACTATATCGAGGTAGTTAATGATAAGCCCCTTAAAAAAATTGGAAGACTATGGTAACAAATACTACACATTGACCACTGAGGTAATTCAGAGGTTTACTATGAATCAAGGAATTATTTACAGTTCTTATTTGGCTTTTTATTTATTGTTGAGCATATTTCCCTTTATTATGGCAGTTGTGGCCATAATGGGTTTTATTCCCTTTGAACTAGAAGGGTTTTTTGATCGCTTTATTGGAATATTCCCCCAGGAGGTTCATTTAAATCTTAAGAACTTTGTTGAAAGCAATCGCCGCAATAGTAACTTAATTGGTTATTCCATGTTTTTCTTATTATGGTCCTCAGCAAGAGCCATTGGGGCCATTAGAAAATCTCTTGATATGATTTCAGGAGAAAAAAGCCGACACAACTTTATCAAGCAAAGGTTTTTTGATTCGGTAAGAAATTTCGCCTTTATCTTCTTGCTACTAATAATCTTTCTTATCCCTACAATAATTAAACTAACAAAGCTAGGTACCCTCCTGCTAAAGATCAACATTCCTTACTTTTTGACCCTAATTGACACCTTTCAGTGGGTTTTTATTCTTGCTATGCTTTTTGGTATTATCTCTTTGATCTATATGCGAATGGGGACAAAAAAATACAATTTTAGGGAGGTTTGGCGGGGGGCTCTTTTAGCAGCCATAGGCTGGTCTATTATGAGTTATTTATTTAATGGCATCCTCAGCC
>DASRNA010000173.1:0-2521 GCA_035647655.1 Clostridia bacterium
GCTTATATATTTATAATAAAGTAAAAGCTCTGTCGCTTTTGGTCTTTTTTAGGGTAAAAAGTAAGCAAGAGCCAAAGTAAGGAGGAAAATATGGACTATATACATCTATATACCCGACAACATGAAAATTCAATTTATGAACTAGAACAAAAAGGTCGAATTACAAATAAAGAAATTTACATCAAACTTCATATGCGAGATATCGCTCCCTTTTTTTTAGAAAAATACTCCACCTTTACACAAATGGCGCAAAAACGTCTACCCCGACCCAAGGATGTTAATTATCCCATATGGTGCTCTGTAAGTAAAGAAAACTGCCTTCGTCCCATTGAAAAAGAACTTGTCTACGCCCTTAGGGTCCCCAAAAAAGAACTTATTTATTTTGATGGGGGAAAATGGGACTTTGTCCTAAACAATCTCTACCTGCCAAAGAATAAAGAGGATGAAGCGGCCTATCTAAGGGAGCTTAAAAAGTATGGTATTAACAATTCCTTTGAACTCCTCCTTGATAAAAACAAGGGTATCTATTTGATTTTTGAAAAAAGAATTAAGGAGAGTTGGGAAAGAATCTTTGATATTGATGATTGGAATCCCTTTATCGTCCAAGCCAATTTATGGCAAATCAAAGAAGAATGGGTTAAACATATCCTTGGACCTGGAGAAGATCTCTTCGCCCTAGAGGATATGGAAGAAACCTTTCCTCCAAAGGATCTTATCTTCTAGTTTTTTCTTACCATAATTTATACAATTACTAGGAGCAACTATCTTTTAGTGATCAATCTAATGATATGCTCTAACTAGCTACCATCATAGAAGGAGAAGATATGAAAATACTTATCACTGCTTTTGACGGCTTTGGGGGAGAAAAAATAAACCCCACTGCTAAGGCCCTGGAAAAACTAGGTCCCCTGGAGAATGTTCAACTCAAAAAACTTCTTTTACCCACCGTCTTTGGTGATTCATTGGAAATTCTAAAAAAGGAAATCCGGGAATTTAATCCCCAGACAGTAGTTTGCTTAGGACAAGCAGGGGGTCGTACAGGAATTAGTCCAGAGCGCATAGCTATAAATATCATTGATGCAAGAATACCCGATAATAAGGGGAACTCACCCATCGACCAGCCCATAAATCCAAAGGGACCAGCAGCTTACTTTTCTACTTTACCCATAAAAGCTATGGTAAAAACCCTGCAAGACCATGGTATCCCTTCTAGTGTTTCTAATACAGCAGGTAGCTTTGTATGTAATTATATAATGTATGGACTTCTAGATGAAATTAAAGATCAGCCAAATATGAGAGGGGGCTTTGTCCATCTTCCCTATCTGCCAGAGCAGGTTGTAGATAAAAACCTCCCCTCCATGTCCCTAACAGATCTTGTTCGCGCCCTGGAACTCCTTATTCAGAGCCTTACTATATATAAGGAGGACCTCCTGCTTTCGGGAGGACAAGAAGACTAAATTTAGGCAAAAAAAAGGAGCCAAGGCTCCTTTTTTAGTATTTCTTAGATTTTCTTTGAAAAAGCAGCTAATAGTGCAATAATCACAAGTCCTGTAACCATAACACCAGTTTGTGCAATAGAGGCTATACCTGTAACAGCAACTACGGCAATCACTACAGGAAGAACGTATTTAATCAAATTGTACCAAACAGAAAACATTCCAACGGAATTTGTTCCGTGATTAGTAAATTCATTAAATAGTAAATCTTTATCAACTTTCCATCCAATAAAGACACTAATGAAAAATCCGCCCACAGCTAAGAAAATCTTATCTGTTACTAAGTCAAGAAAATCAAAGGTATTTGCACCAAATAAGGTGATGTGTGATAAGGGTCCTTGGCTAAGTGAAGCAAAGACACAAATAACAAACATAGAACCCGCTGCAATTCCCGTTGCTTTCTTTCGCGTCATTTTTTTCTGGTCAATTAAAAAGCTAACAACCACTTCCAAAAGTGACATACTACTTGTAAGGGCTGCAACCATTAAAGCTGCAAAGAATATAAAGCTAAATATTGGTCCCACTCCACCCATAGCTTGGAATAGCTTTGGTACAACCATAAAGACAAGACCAGGGCCTTGAGTGGGCTCCATGCCAAAAGCAAATAGAGCTGGAAACATTGCTAGACCTGCCATAAGGGCAACAGAAAAGTCCATGATTGAAACTGTAACAGCATTTTTTGGTATGGATTCACCTTCGCCAAGATAAGAGGCATATGTAGTCATAACGCCCATAGCAAGACTTAGGGAGAAAAAGGCCTGGCCCAAAGCTGCTAAGAATGTTGCCCCTGTAACTTTAGAAAAGTCTGGTTTAAGTAAAAAGCTCAAGCCTACCGCCGCTCCAGGAAGCGTTAAACCCTTGATAATGATAATTAACAAGAGCACAAATAAGGTTGGCATAAGTATTTTAGATGCAGCCTCAATGCCCTTATTTATTCCTCTAAGTATAACAAAGACATTAAAGGATAAATAAATAAGCATCCAGATAAGTGGCTCCCATGTTCCTGAGATTAACCCCACAAAAGC
>DASRNA010000174.1:0-4935 GCA_035647655.1 Clostridia bacterium
ATATATACCTTGTCTCCAGGCCCTACCCTGGTTCCAATTGAAGCCGGCTTTTTATTTACTAAAACGCAGCCCGCTTCAATATATTTATCTGCTTCTCTTCTAGAACAAAAGCCTGAATCTCTGATGTATTTATTTAATCTGATTTCTTTGTCCATTCTTATTTGTTCCTTCATTTATGGGGTTTGTTTTATTGTAAACAAAAAGCTTGGTCTTTTGCAAGCAGGTCTTATAGGCCCGCCCTTTCTTCTTTCCATATTTCATCTGCTGTGGGAGCCCAGTTTTTAGCATATCTATCACATTTAGAGCAGAGCTCATCTGCACTTTCTGAGGAAAGTAGATTTGTAGACTTGGCCTCTGTGTTTTTTATTATTTCTCTAAGTTTATCTGGGTTTTCCAGCATAGGACAGGGTCTTAACATATTCTCATTAAAGGGTTGCTTATCGTGGTAGGCCATAAATAAGGGGGAGCCTAGGGCCTCTAATAAAGTCTTTTCTCTAATATTAGAATCAGAGTAGTGAATAAACACGCAGGGCTCTATATCTCCAGCCGCATTAATATGTAAGTAGTCTCTGCCCCCTGCGATGCATCCTCCTACATACTGGGCGTCATTTTGAAAGTCCATGGCAAAAAGTGGTTTTTCCTTGCGGTTTTTTCTGATTTTATAAAAAACTCTTTTTCTTTGTTCTGGACTAGGCAGAAGCTCTGGTAAAGCGCCCTTACCCACTGGCATATAGTGGAAGTACCAGATAAAAGCGGCCTCTAGCTCAATTAAGTGATCGGTAAATTCATCAGATAAAATAGAATCTATATTCTCACTAGTATAGCAAGTAGAAATGCCATAAAGCAATTTATTTTGGCGTAAAACTTCAATTGCATCCATCACCTTTTGGTAGGCCCCTGGTCCACGCCTACTATCTGTTGCTTCTTCAAAACCCTCTAGGGAGATGGCTGGTACAAGGTTGCCCACCCTTAGCATTTCTTTTGCAAGGTCATCATCAATTAGTGTACCATTGGTAAATGTTAAAAAGACACAGTCTGAGTGTTTTTCACAAATATCAATCAAGTCATTTTTCCTTACTAGGGGTTCTCCTCCAGTATAAATATACATATATACGCCTAGTTCCTTGCCCTGGCTAATAATATCGTCAATTTCTTTATAAGTAAGATTTAGTTTATTGCCATACTCTGCTGCCCAGCAGCCCTTGCAATTCATATTGCAGGCAGAGGTAGGGTCCAGTAAAATTGTCCAGGGTATATTGCAATTGTACTCCTGGCGCAACTTTTCATGTATTGGTCCTCCAATTAAACTGGCATTAAAAAACAAGTTTCGGGAAAGTGTTTTTAATACATGCTGATCGATCCTCTCTACACTCTGATGAATAAAATCATAATAGGGACTCTCGGGGTTTGTCATCGCTTGGCGAACCCCTTTTCTTTGGGAAGCAAAATCATCTCCTGCAAATGTATCAGCCCAATCTAAGATTTTCTCGAAATTCTTCTTGGGATCCTTAAGTGCATAATCTATCATTTTGTTGATTCCAAGTTTTTTTACAGTATTTGAAATATCCATGAATTTTGTCCTCCTTATTATATTATCAGTTATTTGCTAATATGGGCCTTGAAGGGGCCCTTATTTTTTCATAGAAAAAGCACTTAACTTCTTCCTCTTTAGTAGCAAAACAAGTAAGGTGCTCCCTCACGGATTTTTTGCTACAAGTTGACTGGAAGTTTCTAAATGAAAACCACCCCTTTTAGAAGAAAGCTTGCAGCTTTTCTCGACTTTATATTCAGTTTGTGCTTCATAATTGAAATTTTGAGCATATCCTTAAACCCCTTTAAGGGGCTATACTTATACTATACCCAAGTCCAAGGAGCTTTAGTAGGTTTTTTAGAGAATTCATCCTAGGATGGTTCTTCTATTTCTATTATACTCAATAAGGGCTTTTTTATAAAGGGATATGCCTATCTCTATCTATATAGCTGTCCTCCTAAGGGGCCTTTTGATAAATCCTTCTTTTTTTATTAAAAAACCCCCTTATCTAATAAAAGACTAGAGGGTTTTATCCTAGCTTGCTTACATTAGGGTTTGCAAATGGCTCCTGTGGAAGCGGATGTGACGATTTTTCTGTATTTTTCTAGGTATCCCTTTTGTTTATTTTCCTTGGGCTGCCAGTTCTTTTTTCTTTGGGCAAGTTCTTCTTCTGATAAATCAACATGTAAAACTCCCTTGATCATATCAATTTCAATCTTGTCGCCTTCTTCTAAAAAAGCAATGGGTCCCCCTAGGGCTGCCTCTGGGGAAACATGCCCAATGGCCGCTCCCCTTGTGGCTCCTGAGAATCTACCATCGGTAATTAGGGCCACATCCTTATCAAAATCCATTCCTGCTAAGGTTGAGGTGGGAGAAAGCATCTCTCTCATTCCTGGTCCACCCCTGGGGCCTTCATAGCGAATAACAATCACATCGCCCTTATGAATCTTGCCTGAGCGGATTGCCTCAACAGCTTCTTCTTCCCCTTCAAATATCCTGGCGGGACCACTATGTCTTAACATTTCTTTGGCAACGGCTGAGCGCTTAACTACAGCTCCCTCGGGGGCTAAGTTTCCCTTGAGTACAGCGATTCCCCCGCTTTGGCTATAGGGGTTTTCCGTGGAGCGAATCACTGGGGAGTCATTTCTTTTTTGCCCCTTGGTGATCTCCCCTATTGTTTTATCCAGGACTGTTTGAGCGCTAAGATCCAGTAGGTTCTTTTTACTTAGCTCTGCCATAAGAACAGTGATTCCTCCCGCATAGTAGAGGTCTTCAATATGATCTGGACCTGCTGGGCTTAACCTACATAAATTAGGGGTTTTTTCACTGATCTCATTGATCTTATCTAAATTCATATCTACCCCTGCTTCATAGGCAATAGCAGTGAGGTGTAAGACCGTATTGGTAGAACAGCCTAGAGCCATATCTACTACCAAGGCATTGTCAAAGGCAGCAGGGGTTAAGATTTGGCTGGGCCTAATATCTTTTTCCACTAGCTTCATAATTTGCATGCCAGAATATTTGGCCAGGCGCATGCGCTCTCCAAAAACAGCGGGAATGGTTCCATTTCCTGGCAGGGCCATGCCCAGGGCCTCAGTCATACAATTCATGGAGTTAGCAGTAAACATACCTGAGCAAGACCCACAACCAGGACAGGCTGCATCTTCCATTTCATATAATTCTTCTTCTGATATTTTCCCTGCATTAACTGCGCCCACCGCTTCAAACATGGTGCTTAGATCTATTTTTTTGCCCCTATGCCTGCCCGCTAGCATGGGACCCCCACTCACAATAAGGGCTGGTATATCAAGTCTAGCCGCCACCATAAGCATGGCTGGCACCACCTTATCACAATTAGGAATCATTACCAGTCCATCTAGGCCATGGGCCAGGGTCATAATTTCGACACTATCTGCAATAAGCTCTCGACTTACAAGAGAGTATTTCATTCCCTGGTGGTTCATGGCGATTCCATCGCATACGGCTATGGCGGGGAATTCAAGGGGGGTTCCCCCCTCCATTAACACCCCTGCCTTGACGGCTTCTGCTACTTGCCTAAGATGTTTATGGCCAGGTACAATTTCATTAAAGGTATTCACAACTCCTATCAGGGGTCTTCTAATTTCTTCTGCTGTGAGTCCCATCGATTTGAGTAAGGAGCGATGGGGAGCTTTTTCTACACCCAGTGTGACTACATGACTTTTCATCTTATTTTTTTAACCAAGACATCATTTTTCTTAGCTTTTTACCTACAAGCTCCATAGGGTGGTTTTGTTCTTGTCTTCTTTTTGCCTTCATAAAGGGACGATTGGCCTTGTTTTCTAAAATCCAGTTTTTAGCAAAGGTGCCATCTTGTACTTCTGCTAAGACCTTTTTCATTTCTTTTCTTGTCTCTTCTGTGATGATTCTTTTTCCCACACTATAGTCGCCATACTCGGCTGTATCACTAATGGAGTAGCGCATATAGCTAAGTCCGCCTTCATTAACCATATCGATAATGAGTTTCATTTCATGAACGCATTCAAAATAAGCGCTCGCAGGGTCATAGCCTGCTTCAACTAGGACTTCAAAGCCCATTTTCATCAGCTCGGTTACCCCACCACATAAGATGGCCTGTTCTCCAAAAAGGTCTGTCTCTGTTTCCTCTTTAAAGGTGGTTTCAAGTACCCCTGCCCTTGCTCCTCCAATTCCAGCTGCGTAGGAAAGGGCTAGCTCCATGGTATCCCCTGTTACATCCTGGTAGACCGTCGCTAGACAAGGAACCCCTCTACCTTCTAAAAATTGGCTTCTGACTGTATGGCCAGGTCCCTTAGGGGCTACCATAAATACATTGACATCCTCTGGTGGAAGGATTTGACCATAGTGAACATTAAAGCCATGGGCAAAAACTAAATACTTTCCTCTGGTTAGATTGTCTTTAATACAGCTTTCGTATAATTCCACTTGTCTTTCATCACTAACAAGTAGAACAATGACATCGGTTTCTTTTACAGCTTCTGCTACGGTTCTTACCTTGAGTCCTGCTTCTTCGGCCTTCTTCCAGGACTTACTAGCAAGATAAAGGCCTACTGTTACATCTACCCCTGATTCGTGTAGATTGAGTGCATGGGCGTGGCCTTGACTTCCGTATCCTATAATGGATACTTTTTTTCCTTGGATAAGTTCTACCTTACAATCCTCTGCATAGTACATTTTTGACATTTGATTTCTCCTTTTTATTTGTGTTTTTTTCTTCTTTGGTTGATTTACATTTTTTCCCCGCGACTCATGGCCAGGATGCCAGTTTTGGCTATTTCTAGAATTTCATAGGATTTCATCATTTCGACAAAACCATCTAGTTTCTTTTCATCACCTGTTAGTAAAATAGTCAGTGAACTACTTGATACATCCAGTACACTCCCCCT
>DASRNA010000175.1:0-5817 GCA_035647655.1 Clostridia bacterium
GAACCTATCATAAGAAAGAAAAACTAAGAGACCATAAATAAAAAAATAACTTTATTAAAGTTTCATATATTTTTTTGCAATATTTTTCAAATCTCTAGCTATGGAATTATTATTTTTTCTTCCATGGGATAAAAGGGGTAAAATGATTGCATAGGACGATTAGATATAGTACTATAAGAGGGATATGAAAGGAGTAAATTATGCAAAATCCACTATATTTGATTCTTCTCTATGGCGGTATGTTCGCCTTGATGTATTTTCTATTGATCCGCCCCAATAAAAAGAAAAGCCAGGCGGCAAAGGAAATGAGAGACAATCTTAAAATAGGTGACCAAATTATAACCATTGGCGGCTTTAACGGGAAAATTGTAAAGCTGGGTGATGATGACATTACCGTAGACTTTAATGGTACATCTATTTTAATTAAGAGATGGGCGGTAGGATCAGTCCTATAATAATGATCCCTGCCCACTTTATTCGAAGAAATAACCGCTTTGTGGCGGAGGTTGAAGTCGATGGAAACAAGACCTTAGTTTATGTGCCCACGACCTCTAGACTGACAGAACTATTTTTTAGAGGAAATAAGGTCTTATTAAAAGATCATGGTAAAGGAAAAAGAAAATATCGTTATTCTATTGAAGGCGTTCTTAAGGGAGATTATTTTCTTAGTATTAATTCCACACTACCAAATAAACTCTTTAAAGAAAGCTATCAAAAGGGGGAGTTACCCTTTTTGGGCCTAGAAGGAGAAGTCCAGAGTGAGGTTAGAGTAAGCGACAAATCCCGCTTGGATTTTAAGATTGGAAATACCTATATAGAAGTTAAGGGAGTTACCCTTGAGCAGGGGGGCATTTCTTATTTTCCTGGCTCTCCAACTACTAGAGGCATAAAGCATCTACACGAGCTAGCCAAGCTTTCTAAGAGTAGCCGGGCGATGATTGTATATATTGTGCTGGTTAAGTGCCAAGCCTTTAGCTTGAATCCAAAAGACAAGGCCTATAAAGAGACCTTTTTATCCCTTGAGGATAAAGTGGAGCTGTTTGCCCTGGCTTATGAGGATTTTCCAAAACCCATTTTTAAAGGTGAATTGCCTTTTTTACTTGAGTAAAGGTTAAAAAACTCTAGAGGATAAAAGTATGTAAGCATAAAAGATAGTAGAGTCATTTATAGGCTTACTGCAGAAAGACCATGGGGTAAAATTTAAGGGTCTGGCAAGATGCAGCTACGGCTGCATTTTATTTTTAAAAAGAAAATACTAAATAAAGAAAGGAATACGATGAATAAGAAAGCAAAAATACACCCTTCTGTATATGTACATTCCTCGGCTGTTATTATGGGTGATGTGACTTTAGACCAAGGTGCCAATATTTGGCCAGGAGTTGTACTAAGAGGAGATTATAATCATATAAAAATAGGGGAAAACACAAACATTCAAGACCTTGCATGTTTGCATATTAATACCAATCTTCCCTGCCTTGTAGGAAAAAATGTCACAGTAGGTCATGGAGCCATTGTGCATGCTTGTACAGTGGAAGATAATGTACTTATAGGCATGGGAGCTATTCTTCTTGATGATTGTCATATTGGAAAAGGCTCTTGGATTGGTGCAGGAAGTTTGGTAACAGAAGGAACCATTATCCCTCCGGGAGTTTTAGCTCTAGGAACACCAGCCAAAGTAATTAGAGAACTGACTTCCCAAGAAAAAGAAGAACACCTTGTGCAAAATGCTGCCTATGTTAAGCGTGCAGGGGTGTTGAAGGAAAAGGAGTAAACTATGAATAGAAAAAGTCAGTTGCTTTTGATTTTTTTTGGCCTTGCTATCATCCTTTTAGCTTTGGCGACCTTTACAAATACCCTAGGTATAGGACCCCTGGTAAATCAGCTGAATCTGGGTCTTGATATCGAAGGTGGTGTGGCCATTGTTTTTGAAGGCAACCAGAAAGATATGAGCGACCAAGAGTTTGCCATAGCTATGGAGCAAACCAGAAACGTTCTAGCCCGGCGCATTGACGCCTTTGGTTTAACAGAACCAAATATTACCAAGCAGGGAAATAATCGAATTCGAATTGAGCTTCCCGGAGCTAAAGATGTGGATGAGGCCCTGGCCCAAGTAGGTAAAACTGCTGTTTTGAGCTTTTATCAAGTGATGGACGGTGTTTTTGTTAATGAAGGATCTCCCTTTGATCCAATATCTTTTCCAGGAAACCTTCTCTTTCAAGGAGATAAACTTGAAACAGCAGGTGTTGGGGTTGTTGAGGGCGCACCGATTGTTAGTTTAAAACTCACCAAAGAAGCTACCCAGTTCTTTACAGATGCTTCAAGAGAAATTGTTGATAATTATAGTGAATCCCGAGGACAAATTGCTATTATTTTGGATGATCGTGTCATTAGTGCTCCCTTTATTGATTCATATTTGGACTCTGAAGATCTTATTATAAGGGGAAACTTTACTTCTGATGAGGTTATTATGCTGTCTTCTTTGATTCGAGGAGGAGCCTTGCCCCTTGATCTTGAAGAAGTACAAACTACATTTATAAACGCTACTTTAGGAAGAACAGCGCTAGAACGTAGTATTAAAGCTGGAATCTATGGACTTATTTCTGTTTTGCTTATTATGCTTGTGCGTTACCGCTATGCGGGGCTTCTTGCCTCCATGTCGCTACTGCTTTATGGCGCTTTGCTATTTATTGTAATGATCTTATTTAATGCTACTTTAACTCTTCCGGGGATTGCAGGTCTTGTGCTGAGTGTTGGCATGGCTGTGGATGCCAATGTAATTATTTTTGAGCGTCTTCGTGAAGAAATGAATCTTGGAAAGAGTTTGAGGGGAGCAATAAACGCCTCCTTTTCTAAAGCAATGACAACTATTTTGGACTCAAATATGACTACGCTTTTAGCGGCCGTTATCCTATATAACTTTGGAGAAGGTCCCATTAAAGGGTTTGCTGTTACTTTGATGATTGGTATTGTGCTGAGCCTTTTTACCGCAGTAGTAGTTACAAGAGTTTTAATCAATCTTTCCAGCCAGAGCACCATGCTGCAAAATCCAGCTCTTTATGCTGTGAAGGGAGGACAAGATGAAAATCATTAAACACTATAAAAAATACTTTATACTTTCAGCTGCCTTGATTCTTATAGGTCTTGGAGTGATTGCTTTTGGAGGACTCAATTACGGTATAGACTTTACCGGAGGAACCATGCTTACCATTCCAACGGGTGAGAGTCTTGCAGTGGATGATATAAGTAATGTCCTTGCAGATTTTGATCTTGACCCTGTCATTCAACACCAAGGGGCAGATGATGCGACCATTATTATTAAGACAAAAAAACCACTAGATACGGAGCAGAGAAATGCCATTAGAGATAAGTTAATTGAAGATTTTGACTTGTCTGCTGATACTAAAATGGACGGCGAACAATTCGGTCCTAGTATTGGAGAGGAAATAAGCAAAAAAGCTCTTATTTCTATGGGTCTTGCTGCTGCAGGCATGCTAGTTTACATTACCGTTCGCTTTAAGTTTTTCTACGGGGTAGCTGCTATCATAGCTCTTATACACGACCTTTTGATTTTGATTGGTCTTTATGCCGTTTTTAATATCACTGTCAATAGTAATTTTATTGCAGCTGTGTTAACCATTCTTGGTTACTCAATCAATGATACGATAGTTATTTTTGACCGAATCCGAGAAAATTCTAAATCTATGAGAAACAAACCAAAACTAGAGATTGCAGGTCATAGTTTGGACCAATCTCTTTCAAGAACTTTTTTAACCTCCATTACCACCTTTGTAGTTGTTTTTTTCCTCTATATTTTTGGGGTACCTACGGTTAAAGAGTTTGCTCTACCACTTATGTTTGGCATCGTTGTTGGAACCTATTCTTCTGTCTTTTTAGCCGGTCCTATTTGGGCTTTGTTAAGTAAGGATAAATAGTGCTACCAAGTCTTTATTATGATAATCGTTGGAAGGCTGTGGACTATGATGAGAAAAGCCTAGAACTTGCAAAAGAACTAGGGCTTTCTTATTTTCTTACAGCCCATCTGGGCAGGTTTTATAAAAACGAAAAGGAAATAAAAGAATTTCTTTGGCCCAAGCCCAGTCAAAATCAGATTCCAGGAACTGAGGAGATTGCCAAGAGAATAAAAGTTGCTTTAGACCAAAAGAAACGAATTCTATTTTTTGGAGACTATGATGTAGATGGTCTTAGTTCACTTGCTTTGATGGTGCTTTTTCTTCGAGAAAACGGTTTTGATCCACTACATTATGTCCCAAGCCGTTATGATGAAGGTTATGGTCTTACCCTAAAGGCCATTGAAAAACTACCTGAAGTGGACCTTCTTGTTAGCTTTGACTGTGGTATTACTGCAGTAGAAGAAGTGGAAGTCTTAAAAAATAGAGGGGTTGAGGTTCTAATTACAGACCACCATCAGCCAGGGGAAAGCCTGCCAGACTGCCTTATTATGAATCCTCAACTAGGGGAGGAATTTAAGGAACTAGCTGGGGTAGGAGTGGCCTATAAACTGGCTACTTATTTAAGCCAGACTTATGGCTACGCACTGCCAAAAGATAGTATTGTTTTTGCTATGCTAGGCACGGTTTGTGATCTTATGCCCCTAATAAAAGAAAATCGTTTGCTTGTAAAAGAAGGACTTAAGGCCTATGAAAAAACTTCTCACCCTGGACTTTTGGCCCTTCGAAAAGTGGCTCCTGGGGCCCTTGATGCCCAACATATTGGTTTTGGCATTGGCCCCATGATTAATGCTGCTGGCCGCTTAGGGGAGGCAGAAGAAGCCCTAAAGCTACTTCTAGCAGAAGGTGACTCTTTTGATTTGGCCCTTAGACTTCGCGACTATAATAACCAGAGAAAAGAAGAAGAAAAGCAGGTTGTTAAAGAGGCCCTTAAAAAAACCGATCAAAATCAGCCCCTACTTATTGTCTCAGGAGATTGGAAACAAGGACTTTTAGGTCTAGCTGCTTCTCGTATTTCCCAGCGCTATAGAAAACCTGCCATTGTACTAGATAAGAACCTTAAGGGTTCATCAAGAAGTGTGGGAAACTTTTCCATTATCCATGCCCTTGATTATAGTGCCAAATACCTTGATCACTATGGTGGTCATAAGATGGCAGCAGGTCTTGCTATTTCTGAGGGAAAGTATGAAGAGTTCAAAGAAAAGGTATTTTCTTATACCAGAGAAAACTTTGATTTTTTACAAACAAGAAAATGCTATGATTATCTTTGTGTAGAGCCAGGGGACATTAATTTAGAGCTATTAGATAAGCTGAACTTTTTATCTCCCTATGGGATAAAAAACCCCCAGCTTGTTTTTCAATTAAAAAACCTATCCTTTGTTGAATGTATAGAACTAGGTAAGTCAGGTAGGGCCTTTACTTTGATATTTAAAGCCAAAGATAGGCGTTTTGAATTTATATGTTTTGATCCTCAACTGATTTCTCTTTTAGAAAAAGAAAAGTATGATCTAATCTTTACTGCCAGCGAAGATGTTTTTAGAGGTATTTTAAGCTTAAAGCTTCAGCTAAGAGACCTTAGACCTAGTAAGCCTAGTTTGGAAAAAAGCCGGCTTTTTTTACCTTTTTATGAGGGCCTAGCAAAGTCTATTGAGCGATATAAGGCAAAAAAACAGGAATTTTCTTTTCCAAAATTTGAAGAAGACCGGATCTATAAGCTTGGCGATCCTGAATTCCCAGAAAGTTTTCCTCATCCAAAGAGTTTTACAGGAGAAGAAAGTTCTTTACTTGAAGATCTACCTAGCAGGGAAGATTTAGTAAAAATATACAGCTGGCTTAGAAGGCAAGGAAA
>DASRNA010000176.1:0-14903 GCA_035647655.1 Clostridia bacterium
TATTCATAGAGAATATAAAGAAGAAGAAGTTTTTACCCTTCTTGTTCTTGATGCCACTACGGGACAAAATGCTCTTAATCAAGCGGAATTCTTTAAAGAGTATGCCCATATAGATGGACTAATCCTTTCAAAGATGGATGGCTCTAGCAAGGGAGGATTTGTTTTTGCCATAAAAGACCGGCTTGATCTGCCCGTGGTCTTTATGACCCTGGGAGAGAAGCTAGAGGATATTGCAGAATTTGATCCGGTTTACTTTGTTAAAGGCATTTTTGACGAAGAAGAGGAAGAGGAAAAATAACCCCTTTTGAATAAGGGGTTTTTTATAGCTTACTGGAGAGGATAAGCTCATCTTTATCTTCTCCCACTCCTCCAATCATAGGATCTACGGGAGTGTAGAGAAAGCTAGCCCTTTGAATAATTTGTCTGCCATATTTTTTTCTTAAATTGTCAATGGTAGCATCTACCTTTCTAAGTTTTTCTTGGTCTTGGTCCAAAAAGCTCTGTTCATAGTATTGATTTCCCACCAGTTCACTTAGAGATAGGCCAAGCTGGCGCAAGGGTTCTTCTTTCCAAAGTTCATAAAAAAGGATTTTTGCTTGTTTATAAATAGAAGAAGTAGCATCTAGGGGAGCAAGAAGCTTTCGCTGGACTCTTCTAGTCTTAAAATTATTGTCCCTGTAATGAAGGCTGAGAACATAGGCCATTTTATCAATGGACCTTAGGCGAAAGGAGACCATTTCACTGATGCCAAGAAGATAAAGTTCAATCAGCTCTGCATCATTTATATCTCGGGGTAGGGTGGTGGAATTTCCCACTCCCTTGGCCTCAAAGGGGCTGTAGCTTTCAATGGGAGAAAACTCTTTTCCCTGGGCATACTTATGAATAAGCAGTCCATGACTTTTCATCCTGCTATAGAGCAAATCAGGATTTGCACTAGCTAAATCACCTATGGTTTCAATGCCCATAAGAAGAAGTTTCTCCCTGGTTTTTTTCCCCACCATAAAAAGCTCCCCCACAGGTAGGGGCCACATTTTATGGGGAATTTCTTCATAAAAAAGACTATGGACTCGATTGGGCTTTTTAAAATCCGAAGCCATTTTGGCCAGAAGCTTATTGGGCCCCAGGCCAATATTAACAGTAAAGCCAAGGGTTTCTTCTATTTCTTCTCTGAGCTTTTCTGCCAGGGCCAGGGGGTCATCGATTGACCCCATATCCATAAAGGACTCATCTATACTAAAGGCTTGTACCTTGGGGCTATAGCTTTCAAGCAGCTGGCTTAGGGCACGAGAGCATTTTTTGTATAGGGAAAAATTAGGGGCTACGATAGTAAGAGAAGGGCATTTTCCCAGGGCAGAAACGAGGGTTTCACCTGTTTGAATCCCATAGGCCTTTGCTGGGATGCTTTTTGCCAGAATAATTCCCTTTCTTTCCCTGGGATTTCCGCCAATGGCAGAGGGTATGCTACGTAGATCCAAGCTTTCTCCTTGCATAAGCCGGTAGCTGGCTTCCCAGCTTAAATAAGCACTATTCACATCTACATGAAAAAACATATAACCCCTTTAGCAAATCATAACAGAACAGATGTTCGACTTCAAGGCTATACTAGTAAAAAAACGAATATTTCCTATATAAAGTGGTATACTTAGAAGAAGCAAATGGAGGTATCTATGGAAAAAATTTATGAAGTTTTACGTGTTTTAGAGGGAAAACCTGTTTTTTTAAAAGAACATTTAGATAGGCTGCAAAATTCTTGGCTATTTTATCATAGTGAGCCTATGGATAGTAAGACCCTAAAAAAAGAAATACTAGCGCTAGCCTCACAGGGGCTGGACCCTCATAATATCCGTATTGAAGTGGAAATTGAGGGGGGAGCATATCTTCTTACAAGAGTAGAAGGAGCTTATCCCAGCCAAGAGATGAAAGAAAAGGGGGTGGACCTAGCCACCTATAAACATATGCGGCATAATCCCCAAGTTAAGGCCATAGACCCCCTCTTAAATGAGCGAGCCCAGGCTTTTCGTCAAGAAAAGGGAGTATATTCTCTTCTTTATGTCTATGAAGGAGAAGTTGGCGAATGCCAACGAGCCAATATTTTCTTTATACGAGATGGTGTCCTAATCACTGCTAGGGATGAGGATGTACTTTTGGGAGTGACTAGGCAAAAGGTGCTAGAAATTGCCCAAGATTTAAATCTACCCCTAGTAAAAAGAATAGTTAGGCAGGAAGAACTTTTTACCATGGAGGCGGCTTTTATGACTGGGACCTCCATTCATATCTTGCCCGTAAGAAAAATTGATGGTTTTGCCTATAATGTAGAGCACCCTTTTTTAGAGAAACTATCAAGGGAAATGGACCGCCAGTTCTATGAAGAAGAAAGAGTAGTAGAGAGTGAAGATACACAGGAAGAAAAAGACTTTGAAAGAGGAGGCCAAATGAAAAAACTTTATCGAAGTGATGATGCCAAGCTAGCAGGAGTCTGTGGAGGCCTTGGTGAATATTTGCAGGTTGACCCCAATGTTATTCGGATTTTATGGATTATTTTTGCTGCCATGGGAGGTTCAGGAATATTAGCCTACCTTCTTGCTGCCCTTATTATTCCCAAAAGAAATGAGAGCTAAATATGAAGAAATTATACCGTTCTAGAAATGATTCCATGTTAACAGGTGTCTGCGGAGGCTTAGGGGAGTATTTTAACATTGATGCCACCCTCATTCGACTAGCCTTTGCCTTGTTTTTCTTTACGGGAATAGGGATTTTTGTTTATTTTATTGCAGCGATTATTCTTCCCAAGGCACCCCTAGCAGAAGGAGAGTCTCCTTATAAAAAAGATGAGGTAGACGGGGTAGAAAGTAGTAATACTTCCTTTGCCCTGGGTGTTTTACTTGTCTTTATTGGTCTAGCTCTTTTAATTAAACGATATATTTTGCCTTTAATGCCTCATTATATGAAAGGTTTGATTTGGCCTCTAGTATTTATTGGACTTGGTGCCTATTTAGTTTGGGGTAGAAAGGAGTCATAGTGGACCTTAAAAAGCTAACCATCCTTCATAATAATGATATCCATGGTGATTTTTTTGCAAAAGAAGAACAAGAAGCTGTTTTTGGGGGCATGTCCATGCTCTCGGGCTATGTGCAAAAAGTTCGCCGGGAAGAAAAAAATGTTGTTTATGCCATTGCCGGAGATATGCTCCAGGGCTCTATTATTGATCAAGAATACCGAGGGGTCTCTACCATAGATATTATGAATATCATTGACCCTGATATAGTGACCCTGGGAAATCATGAAATAGACTATGGGCTAGCCCATCTTATGTTTTTGGAGCGCTGTGCTCGTTTTCCTATTATTAATGCCAATCTTCACATCAAACCAACAAATACCAGGCTATTTAACAGCCATAAGATTATGATGGTAGGAGGAATCCGAATCCTTTTTATAGGAATTATTACAGAAGATATCCTAAGTTATGCTGGACAGGATCCTATTTTAAGTTCCTTTGTTGATGTAAAAGAAGCCGCTAGGGAGGTCGAGTATATTTGCAACAACTATAAAGACATTGATATTGATTTTACCGTTCTTTTGACCCATATTGGTTTTGATAAGGATGTGGAACTGGCAGGGCTTCTACCTAAAGAGATTGGGGTTGATTTAATCCTAGGGGGACACTCCCATACCATGATGGAAGAGCCCGCAGAAGTAAATGATATTCTAATAGCCCAGGTGGGTACTGGCAGTACTCATATAGGACGATTTGATATTATTATAGATATGGATCGCAATGCAGTTCATGAATATAGCTGGGAAGCCATCCCCATCGATGATAGCCATTGTCCTAGAGATCGCATTATGGATGAGGTTTTGGCCAGTTACTCTGAGAAGGTTGATAATAAATACAATCAGATCCTAACAAGGCTGAAAAAACCCTTAGAACATCCAGATCGTTATAGGGAAACTTCCATGGGGAACTTCTTTGCAGATCTATTTAAATCTCAGCTTGATGTGGACCTTTTTATTCTGGGGTCTGGCTCTATTAGAGGGGCAAGGTTAGAAGATGTGATTACTCTTTCTAAATTAAGAGAAATTTTCCCCTATGATGAAGGGATAATAAGCTTTAGTGTAGATGGGCAAAGGTTGGAGGATATGATTTTTACCTTTTTTGACAATATCTATGCAGGTAAAACCCATGAGTTTTACCAATTTAGTCGAGATTTTTCTGTTAAAGTAAAAGGAGAGGGCAAGGTGGAACAAATGCTTTTGTCTGGAAAACCCTTGGAAAAATCGCGTAAATATAGAATAGCCATGCAAAAATTCCACTATGGCGTCTTAGAAAATAACTTTGGAATTAATAATGAAGGACTCAAGGTTTATGGTCCAGCGCGAAGTGTTAGTACCTCAAGTTTTGATATCATTGATGAATATATGCAAAAGCATCATTTGGTCAGCGCCAAGGTAGAAGGTCGTATTTTCCTTGAGGTTCCGCTTAAAATCGATTGACAAATAGGATGAAAACGCATATTATCAATATGTAGATCTCCAATAGAGGAGGAGTAGCTTTGCAATTGGTCTTAGAGAGAAGGTGTTTGGTGCAAACCTTCCCAATGCAAAGACGAAGGTCGCCTTTTAGATCTGCGGGGAAAGCCCCTTAACGCTTTTAAAGTGCCTAAAAGGCAGAAATAGGGTGGTACCACGGTTTGACGTCCCTAGCGTCGAGCCGTTTTTTTTATAAGAATAAGCCAGGAGGCTATAATGAAAAAACACAAGATGGAAAAAACCTATGATCCTCAGGAGTTTGAGGATAGAATCTACAAGATGTGGATGGAAAGTGGCGATTTCGAAGCCGAAGTAAATCCAGATAAAAAACCCTTTACCATTGTATTGCCACCGCCAAATATTACGGGCAGTCTTCATGAAGGACATGCTCTAAATCACACCATGCAGGACATTCTTATCCGCTATAAGCGCATGAAAGGATTTGAAGCCCTATGGCTTCCGGGAACCGACCATGCTTCCATTGCTACAGAAGTAAAGATTTTAGACAAAATCCGAAAGGAAGAAGGTCGCGGTAAGGAGGATCTAACCAGGGAAGAATTTCTTGATAAGGCCTGGCTGTGGAAAGAAAAATATGGTGATACCATTGTCAATCAAATGAAAAAACTCGGCAATAGTTGTGATTGGCGCAGAGAGCGCTTTACCATGGATGAAGGTTGCTCTAGGGCTGTTACAGAGGTTTTTATACGCCTGTATGAAGAAGGCCTTATTTATCGAGGAACAAGACTGATCAATTGGTGTAGCGATTGTGGGACCTCCCTTAGCGATGTTGAAGTAGAACACGAGGAGGTAGAGGGAGCCTTTTATCATATAAACTATCCCATTGAAGGCAGTGATAAAAAGCTTGTGATTGCAACCACAAGACCCGAAACAATCCTAGGAGATACAGCCATTGCTGTCCATCCAGAAGACTCCCGTTATAAGGAACTAGTGGGAAAATATGCCCTTCTTCCTCTACTTGGAAGAAGACTGCCTATTATAGCCGATGAATATGTGGATAGGGAGCTTGGCACGGGGGCATTAAAGATAACACCTGCCCATGACCCCAATGACTATGAGATTGGAAAACGGCACAAGCTAGCTTCTATTAACATCTTTACCCCTGGAGCCAAGATCAACGAAGAAGGCGGAGATTATGTTGGACTAGACCGTTTTGCTGCCCGAAAAAAGATAGTAGAAGATCTAAAAGACAAGGGATATCTTGTAGAAATCAAAGACCATCTTCACTCTGTGGGTCATTGTTACCGCTGCCATCAGCCCATTGAACCCAGAGAGAGTCTACAGTGGTTTGTTCAGATGGATAGTATGGCTAAGATGGCCCTGGAAAGTGTAGAAAAAGGCGAAATGGAATTTGTTCCAGAACGCTTTGTAAAGACCTATCAGCACTGGTTAGAAAACATCAAGGACTGGTGCATTTCTAGACAGCTGTGGTGGGGCCATAGAATTCCTGCCTATTACTGCTTAGACTGTGGAGAAATGATGGTAAGCAGACAAGAAGTAACAAGCTGCACAAAATGCGCAGGCACTAAGATAGAGCAGGATGAAGACGTGCTGGATACATGGTTTAGTTCAGCCCTATGGCCATTTTCAACCCTAGGCTGGCCTGATAAAACCCCTGAGATGGAGTACTTTTATCCTACCGATGTCCTAATTACAGGCTATGATATTATTTTTTTCTGGGTAGTAAGAATGATGTTTTCTGGTCTTAAACATATTGGCATAGCGCCCTTTCACCATACCCTAATCAATGGAATTGTTAGAGACGCCCAGGGAAGAAAGATTTCAAAGAGCTTAGATAATGGGACAGATCCCATCGTTATTATTGATGAATATGGAGCGGACGCCCTTCGTTTTATGCTTATAAGTGGAACTTCTGTGGGAAGCGATACCCGATTTTTAATAGAAAAAGTAGAAGCAGCAAGAAACTTTGCCAATAAACTTTGGAATGCTTCTCGTTTTCTCCTAACTGATCTAGAGATGAAGGCCTACTCTATAGAAGAAAAGCAGCTAGATCTTTCTGATAAATGGATCCTATCTAGACTATCACAAACAACTCAGGCAGTAGAAAGAAGTCTGGAGCGCTATGAACTAGGACAGGCTGCTGATCGAGTTCTTGATTTTGTTTGGAGTGATTATTGTGACTGGTTTATTGAACTAAGTAAGGAAGCTCTTTATAGTGGGGATGAACAAAGAAAAGAAAGAAAACAAGCGGTGCTTTTATTTGTTCTTGAAGATATCCTAAAACTTCTTCATCCCTTTATGCCCTTTATCACAGAAGAAATTTGGCAGCACCTGCCCCAGAGGACAAGCCATCTTATCTGCAGTGCTTGGCCCCTAGCAGGTAAGACTTATCCTGAGGAAGAAAACCTAATGGCTCTTTTACAAGAAGCTATCAGTCGAATTAGAAATATTCGAGCCGAGATGGATATTCCTCCTTCAAAAAAAGGCAGACTCTTCCTACAGGGCCCCAGGGCAGAGGAAGTTCTTACGTATGCAGGGTATTTTAGGGCAATGGCCTCTAGTGATGAAATTAGTTTGGCAGAGGAGCAAGTAGCAGACGCTTCTGCCATCTTGCTAGATGGACTGAGTCTCTACCTTCCCCTTGATGAACTAATTGATCATGAAAAAGAGCTTAAGCGCCTAGAAAAAGAAGAAAATAAGTTGGATTCAGAAATTAAACGCAGTAGGGGGAAACTAAACAATGCAGGTTTTGTAGCCAAGGCTCCTGCTGAGTTGGTAAAAAAAGAAGAAGAAAAACTAGAATCCTTCCTACGACTTCAAGAGGAGTTAGAGGAAAAAATCATATTAGCAAAGGAGAAAATTCAGTGAAAATCCAGGAAGCCCTGAATTTTTTGAATCAGTCCTATAAACTAGGCAGAAAGCTAGGACTTGATAATATAAAAAGACTCTTACTAGAGCTGGGAAGTCCCGAAAAAAAGATGAAAGTCATCCATCTTGCCGGAACCAATGGCAAAGGGTCCACCAGCGCTATGATCTACCATGTTATTTTAGAAGGGGGATATAAGGTGGGTTTTTTTAGCTCCCCCCATCTAGTCCACTATAATGAACGCTTTCAGTATAATGGAAAAACCATTAGCGACACGGAACTGGCAAAGAGCATAGAAAAGGTAAAATTTGCCTGTGAGAGGCTTCTAGCACAAGGATATGATCATCCAACAGAATTCGAAATCCTTACCGCTGTCGGCTTTGTGTTTTTTGCTGATAAGGGTCTTGACTATGCAGTAATAGAGGTGGGTCTTGGAGGAAGACTTGATGCAACAAACTCTGTAGAGGAGCCCCTTGTATCGGTAATTACTCCTATTGCTATGGACCATGAATCCTACCTGGGGGACAATCTTCTAGCCATTGCAGGGGAAAAGGCCGGTATTATAAAGCCTCAAATTCCTCTTGTAAGTGGATTGCAGCAAAAGGAAGTATTGGATCTTTTAAAGGATAAGGCAAGAAAAAAAGGAAGCCCCTTTTACCCTAGCGACCCCTCCCAGCTTGAAATAATCCGCAGTGATCTACTAGAAAACATCTTTCGTTATAAGGGCAGAGAGTACAAGCTGAAACTTCTAGGAAGACATCAAATTGACAATGCGATTTTGGCCCTAGAAACCCTCTATCTTTTACGAGAAAAAGGTCAAATAGACCTTGAAGAAGAGCAAATAAGAAGGGGACTCTTAGAGACTCGCTGGCCCGGTCGTTTGGAGAAGATTTCGCAAAAACCGGATATCTTTATTGATGGGGGCCACAACGCTCACGGTGTGCGGGCTGTGGCTCAAAACCTCTTATTAGATGAAAAAAATCGTCGCCTTCTTCTTTTAGGCATGCGCTTAGACAAGGACTATAAAGAGGTCCTTAGTCTTCTTTTGCCCTTGTTTCGCGAAGTCGTTCTTACTGAGCCCCTGGGAGACCAGGTTGTTTTGGTAGAAGACCTTCAAAAAGAAGCAGCCCTTAGGGGAGTAATGGCTGAGGGTGATAGGGACTATAAAAAAGCTCTTAGTCTGGTTTTGGCCAAGGCAAATGAAGAAGATCAGATTTTTGTTATGGGAAGTTTTTATCTGATTGGCCAAGTAAAAGAGGAGGTCCTTAGGCGAATAGGAGTAGAAAAATGATTGTTCTTATTTCAGGATCTCCACGAAGAAGGGAGCTTCTTTCACGCATTACTTCCAAGGTGATTTATGATGTTAGCCATGTCCAGGAACCAGTGGGTGAAAAAGATCCGCAAAAACTAGTGATAAAAAGCGCCAGAGCCAAGCTTAAGGATCGCCTGCATGTCCATAAAAAGGGAATCCTTCTTGCCTGTGATACCATTGTCTATGCGGATAAAGTTTTAGGCAAGCCTAAAAACAGAGAGGAAGCCTCTCAAATGCTGGCTTTTCTCTCGGGCCGCAGCCATCAAGTCTACACTAGTTTGGTTCTCCATGATAAGAATAAGGGCAGGCTTGTAGAGGAGGTGGTTTGCACCAAGGTTTATTTTTCCTCTTTAGAGGAAAAGGAGATCCAGGCCTATCTAGATACAGGAGAGTATGTAGATAAGGCGGGAGGCTATGGGATTCAAGGCTTTGGTAGTCTTCTTGTTGAGAAAATTGAAGGAGATTACTTTAACGTTATGGGCCTACCCCTAAACCGTCTCTATTTAATTTTGAAAAAAGAGTTTTCTCTTGATCTATTAAGAGATATATAGTCTTTCTAAAAAGGAAGAGTCCCCTGAGGGAAGCTTCCTTTTTACTTTTCCCCTCTATACTAAAATTGGAGGTGGAGTATGAATATACCAATAAGACAATTGCCCTCTTGGGAACGTCCCCGGGAAAAGATTTTAGAAAAAGGAGTAGAAAGCCTTTCCAATGCCGAAGTCTTGGCCGTTTTATTAGGAAGTGGCAACTCCAAGCAATCGGCCCTTCTTTTGGCTCAAGAACTTTTAACCAGTTTGGACAAGGGCTTATATCAGCTAGAAGAAATAACTATTTACGAGCTTATGGACTTTCCAGGCATAGGACCTGCTAAAGCCTGCAGAATATTATGTGGTCTGGAACTGGCTCGCAGGGTCAAGGCAGCCCCAGCAAAACCCTTAAATGTCTCATCGCCCGGAGCGGTTTACAGCTATATGCTCTCCAAAATGCAAAACTACCAAAAGGAAGTCTTTGTCTGTCTTCATCTGGATAGTAAAAACAATATTATTAGTGAGGACATTGTTAGTATCGGTACTCTTAATCGTTCCTTGGTACATCCAAGGGAGGTCTTTAAAAAAGCAGTTAAAAATGGAGCTGCATCCATACTGGTAGTCCACAATCATCCCAGTGGAGATCCAAATCCCTCCCAGGAAGATAAGCAGGTAACAAGTCGATTAAAGGAAGTGGGAGAGCTTCTAGGTATTCCCTTACTGGATCATCTTATTGTGGCAAGAGACAGTCGCTTTAGTTTTCGCGAGGCGGGGATCTTTTGATATCTACTTATTTTTCTTGTCTTAAGGTATAATAAGGCTAGTGAGGTAAAAAATGAAATTAGAACAATTATTAAAACAGGTAGAAAAACCGACTCGTTATTTAGGAGAAGAGCGGGGTTCTGTTATAAAAAACCCAGATGAGGTAAAGGCTGATTTTCTTTTGGCCTTTCCTGATCTTTATGAGGTAGGAATGAGCCATATGGGCCTTCATATCCTCTATGGTTTACTAAATGAAAAAGAAGACTTCTTATGCGAGCGCCTATTTGCTCCTGCTGCGGATATGGAAAAGTTAATCCGAGAGGGCAAGACTCCCTTGTTTTCTATTGAAAACAAAAGGCCTATGAAAGACTTTGATATGATTGGCTTTACCCTTCAGTATGAAATGAGTTTTACCACCATTCTTGGAATGCTAGAGTTGGGGGGACTTGCTCTTAGATCCAAGGACCGGGGGCCGGAAGACCCCCTTATTATAGCCGGTGGCCCTTGTGCCTTTAATCCGGAACCTATGAGCGCCTTTATTGATCTTTTTGTCCTAGGAGATGGAGAAGAAGTTCTGCTTGAACTAATGGAGCTCTGGCTTAAGACAGGCAAGAAGGATAAGTTTCTAAAAGAAGCCCTAAAAATCAGAGGGGTCTATGTTCCCAAGTACTATGAGCCTGAGTTTAGTGGGGGTCTTTATAAGGGACTGGCTCCTCTAATTGAGGAGGCCCCCCTAACCATACAAAAGGCCCTGATAAATGACCTTGATCATTGCTACTATCCAAAAAAGATGATTGTTCCCTATATGGATATTGTCCATGATAGGGCAGTAATGGAGATCTTTCGGGGATGCACTAAGGGTTGCCGCTTTTGTCAGGCGGGCATAATCTATCGTCCCTTAAGAGAAAGAAGTGTGCAGACCCTTGTAAAGGCCATCGATAGCCTGCTAACAGAGGGGGGCTATGATGAGGTGGGATTAAGCTCACTTTCCACCCTTGACTATTCGGGGATTTTGCCCCTAGTTGAAGAATTAACCCAAACCTATAGTGAGGATCATATTCGCCTTAGTCTGCCTTCCCTGCGCCTAGACACCTTTTCCATTGATGTGCTACGACTTGTGCAAAAAAGGCGCAAGGGTTCTTTGACCTTTGCCCCAGAAGCGGGAAGTCAGAGGATGCGCGATATTATCAATAAAAATGTAAATGAAAAAGATCTTTTTTCCACCATGGAAGAAATCTTTAAAGAAGGTTATAAGAAGGTGAAACTCTATTTTATTATGGGACTTCCAGGAGAAAATATGGAAGATGTAGAAGCCATTGCAGAGCTAGCTTATAAAGTGGTGGACCTTTATAAAGAGGTGACAGGCAAAAGAAATGTTGAGATTACCATTAGCACCTCCTGTCTTGTGCCCAAACCCTTCACCCCCTTTCAGTGGATGGCTCAGGAAAAAGTGGAGGACTTTGAAGAAAAACAGCGCTATCTAAGAGGGCTACTGCGAGGCAAGAGTTTTCGATACAATTATCACGATGCCAAAACCTCTGTGGTGGAAGGCCGTATTTGTAGAGGCGGCAGAAAAATGGCAGATGTACTTGAGCTTGCCTACAAAAAAGGAGCCTTTTTAGAAGCTTGGATGGAGAACTTTGATGAAACCATCTGGCAAGAGGCCTTTAAGGAGATGGGTATGGACTTTGACCAGGAGCTTAGTTTTTCCTTAGAGGAAACCTTACCCTGGGACCATATCGATGTAGGGGTCAAAAAAGAGTTTCTCAAAAAAGAATGGATGGCAGCACAAAAGGGCCAGCTGACCCCAGATTGTCGCCAAGGTTGCCTGGGCTGTGGAGTAAACTTAGAAAGCTTTGGTGGGGTTTGCTATGGTAATTAGATTATGGATGATAAAAGAAGGACCCATGATGTTTCTTAGTCACCTAGAACTTATGAGAACTCTTGAGCGCTGCTTTAAAAGTGCCAGGCTACCTATTTCCTATTCCCAGGGCTTTAATCCTAGGCCCCTTATGAACTTTGCTTTTCCCCTAGCAGTAGGGGTGGAAGCAGATAAGCTTTTACTTGAAATTGAATTAAAAGAAGGGGCCGATCCCAGTCTTCTTGAAGGGGTAGACTTTCCCAGAGGCCTAGAGCTTCAGGACTATAAAGTGGTAGAAAAGGGACCTTCTCTTATGAGCCTGGTGATCTCAGCTAGATATCATATAAGAGGGGATAAGAAAAAACTGCAAAAAATTAAAACAGAAGACTCCTTGCCCTTTTTAAAAAGAAACAAAAGAGGACGTTATAATAAGAAAGAAGCACGTGAGTTTATTCTTTCTTATAAGGAAAAAGAGGATGGCTATGACTTTCTTCTTAAGGCAGGAAGCAGGGCCAATTTAAAAGCCACAGACCTGCTTATGGCCCTTTTAGAAAAGGAAGAGGAAGTACACGCCTATAATGTGAGACTATTAGATGTATATGATGATAAGGGCAAAAGCCTATGGTAATTAGCTATGAAACAGATAGTTTTAGACGAAGATTTATTTTTGAAGGAGAAAACCTAATCCAGGGACGTAGCTTTCTAAAAGAAGGAGAAAGAGGAGAAGTCTACCGAGGAAAAGTTTTAAAAAGGGTAGGAAACCTAGGCTACTTTGTCGATCTTGGACCTTTTAAGGGACTTTGTCAAGAAAAGTTAAACTCAGGAGATATTCAGCTTTTTGAAATTATAAAAAGACAAGTAGATAAGGAGCCCCTTCTTACTAGTAAGGTAGGATTTATGGGAGAAAGCCTAATCTTGCAGGATGGGCCAGGCATCTACTACTCAAAGTCAATTCCCTCTTCTTATCGTAGGCTGCTTGAAGAGCTCAAGCTTGAGGGAGTTTATTTTCGCAGGGAGGCCAGTCGCCTTCCCTTGCATCTTGTTAAAAAGGAGTATGACAGCCTTAGAGCAAAAAAAAAGGCCCTCCAGAATAAAAACCAGCTGGGCCTTGTTTATAGTCCCCCCTTTAAGGAAGAAGGCGATCCCTTTTACTTTATGGAGTTGGAAGAAAAAATTCTCCATCTGCGCCGTGGAAAGTCGAAAAAAGACGGGATAACTCTTTTTTTTGAGCCCACCAGGGCAGGACTTGTTATTGATGTCAATGGAGTGGGAAAAGAAGAGGATATAAATAGGAAGGCTGGGGAGATGATTGAAGAAAGTCTTATTCTAATGAATGTAGGAGGCCTTGTTATAATAGATCTTCTAGGAAGAGGTAGGGGCTATAGGGGGGAGGGTTCTCTTACAAAAGAGGGAATTTTTGTTAAAAGCCTGCCTGTGCGAGGAGCAAATTTATTTTATGTCCCCTTAGAAAAACTAAAGAATGATTATAAAAAACTGCGAAATAAACTTAGCGAGGAATATGAATGAAAGAAGTTAATCTATTTGATATTTTAGGACCAGTTATGATTGGCCCCAGTAGCTCCCATACAGCTGGAGCAGTCAGACTGGGAAATATCGCTGCCATGATTTATAATAAAAAAATTACTAGGGTAGATTTTTATCTCCATGGTAGTTTTGCCAACACCTATAAGGGCCATGGCACAGATCTTGCCTTAGTAGCCGGTATACTGGGTCTTAAAACCTATGATGAAAAAATAGTTGATGCCTTTAGTTTGGCCGATGAAGAAGGACTGGCTTTTTCTTTTTATAGAAAAGATCTTGGATATGTTCATCCCAATACAGTAAGGATTGTTTTTGATGAAAACTTTAGTGTTACAGCTTCTAGTCTAGGAGGGGGCCGGGTAGAGATTATTGATATTAATGGCACTGAAGTATCTCTTCAAGGCGATTATCCTACTCTTGTTCTCCAATATGAAGATAAATTAGGCATTATTCAAGAAGTAAGTGCTCTTATAGCAGCAACAGGTGTTAATATTGCAGCAATGAAAGTTACAAGGCAAAGAAAACATGCAACCATGGTTCTTGAGCTTGATGGGAAAATCAACAAAGAGACCTTTGAGTCACTCAAAGTCCTAGGGTTAAACTATTTGGCAAGTGTTGGCGCAGTGGAGGAAAAATGATTTATAAGGCCGCAGATATTTTAAAAAAGTGCGAAGAGAAAAATTGTAGTATTGCTGAACTGACTAGGCAAGATGAAGCTGCCACGGCTTCTATAAGTGTAGAGGAATTAGATCTTAAGATGAAAGAAATTCTTGAAATTATGGAAACTTCTTCTTCTCTTGGCCTTAAAGAAGAAATATTTTCGCTATCCGGCATGACCGGGGCGAGCGCCAAAAAACTTTGGGATAATAGAGATCAGACTTCTTTAAGTGGGGAGTTTATTCTCTCTGCCATGGCAAGGGCTCTTTCGACCTCTGAGGTTAATTCTTCTATGGGCCGTATTGTGGCCGCCCCTACTGCTGGAGCTTCTGGAATTTTACCATCAGCACTTATGAGTGCAAAGGAAAAACTATCTCTAGGGGGGGAAGAATTGATCTTGGGGCTTTATACTGCTGGTGCGGTGGGAAAAATCGTGGCTCAATCGGCTACCATCAGTGGCGCTGATGGTGGTTGTCAAGCCGAATGTGGCACAGGGGCTGCTATGGCCGCTGCTGCTTTGGTTGAGCTGATGGGGGGCTCGCCCCAGCTAGCCTTTCATGGAGCAAGCTTTGCTTTGATTCATATTATGGGGCTTGTCTGCGATCCAATTGCTGGATTTGTTGAATTCCCCTGTTCTTTACGTAATGCCTCAGGCATCGTAAATGCCTTTATAAGCGCTGATCTTGCTATGGCAGGCCTTAGTTCACCCATTCCCTTTGATGAGGTTGTAGACGCCATGTATCAGGTAGGAAAGATGTTACCTGAGGCACTTCGCGAGACTGCTCTAGGTGGCATAGCTGCAACGCCTTCTGCCAAGGCATTAGAAGAAAAATATTTAGGCAAGGGCTAAAAATATAATAAAAGTTATTT